>CAMHPW010000106.1 GCA_946187095.1 uncultured Clostridia bacterium
TTCTTTCATTTCTGGTGTTTTCAAAAATGGATTTGGATTATTAATATCTTTTTCGCTCATATATGGATTAATATATTTAATATTATCTGTACCTATTTTCATAATTTCCTCCAAATAAATATATACAAATTCCAAAATATATTTAGTTCAACATTTTAATTATACGTTCGGAGAGAGAGAATGTCAACAAGTATTTTTGACGTAATTACCAAAACAAAATATTATTTTTTGTAAGATATAACAACATTATGAATTATGAATTGTTAAGCATTTCGTCGCCGTGAAAATAGGCATTGAGCATGGTATAGGCTGTGCTCATAGCAGTATAGGAAGCCGCACCGTGTTCTATCATCACGGCAATGGCAATTTCAGGCTCATCAAAGGGTGCATAGCAGATAAAATTGGAATGGTCGGAACCGCTGTTTTCGGCAGTACCTGTTTTGGCAGCGACCTGTATATCGAAAGTATTGATAATGCCGTAGGCATTTGCCGCCATATTCATGGCTGTCTGCACTTCTTTCAGATTTTCCGGACTCACGCCCATTTCATCGACTTTTTCAGGCTTGCTCTGATAGACAGTTTTTTTGCCGTCATACGTCACGATTTTATCGACAACGTGGGTTTTGAGTCTGACACCGTTGTTGGCGATCGTAGCGGCATAAGTGGCAAGCTGTAAAGGCGTGAACTGATTGTCACTCTGACCGATCGCTGCAGGTGACACGGAAGCATCGTTCCATACAGAGCCGACTTTTGCACTGTATTCGGGACCGGCAAGCGTACCGGCACTTTCCCCGATCTCCACGCCTGTTTTGACACCCAGACCGCAGCGTTGGGCATATTTACGCAGATTTTCGATTCCGAGCAGTCTGCCCGTTTCGGCAAAAAAGACATTGCAGGAATCCTCTATGGCATGATACATATTGATCCAGCCGTGATAGCCCATACACCAGAGCCGCAAGCCGTTTTGAGTATATATTCCTTCACAGTCGATATATGTATCGGTTGTGATTTTTTTTTCCTGAAGAGCAGCGGAAGCGACAACGGGCTTGAACGTAGAGCCGGGAGCGAGAGCCCCCTGAAAAGCCCTGTCAAACATGGGTGAAGCAGTATCATTGGCAAGTTTAGTATAATCGGAATAGTAGTCATTGAGATCATATGTGGGATAGCTTGCGGCACAGAGTACCGAAAAATCCTTGACGTTCAGGACAACAAGGGCAGCCCCTTTGCAGTCACCGCCCATATATTCATTGCCCATCCATAAAGAGTAGTCATTGGCATATTTCACGGCATCCGCCAGAGCCTGCTGAGCGATTTTCTGCAGACGGGTATCTATTGTGAGATAAACACTGTTGCCCTGTACGGACGGAGTCTGTTTCAGAAGGGACACATTTCCTTTGGAATCCATTTCAAAGGTCTGAGAACCGCCCGTACCACGCAGATTTTCTTCAAATGCCTGTTCCACGCCGTTTTTTCCGATGATATCGTGATAGCCGTAGCCCTTGTCCTTGAGTTCATCGTATTCCTCAGAGGAGATAAGCCCTGTCACGCCTACGATATGGGGTGCATCAGTGCCGTTTTTATATTTTCTCACGGCATAGCTCTCAACGGAGATGCCTTTGATATCATTGAGTTTTTCGGAAAGGGCAAGCATCTGATCTTCGGAGATGCCGTCAGCGAATATATACGGATCGGTATAGCTGTAGCCTGAATTTTCCATGTTATAACGGACACTTGCAATATCTCTGGTTTGTTTTTTGTCATAGTCTTTGCAGTCATATTTCCGGGCAAGTATCGCCATGCAGTCATCTGCCGTGGAATACGGATTCATATTGAGCCTGTCCTTGCTTTTGAGTTTGGCAACGCTTTCGGACTTGGAACTGTCGAAAACATAATTTCCGTTTTTGTCTATGATGATCGGAAAGTCATCCTTCCACTTTCCGCCCATGCCTTCAAGAAGTGAGACCGTTCTTGTAATGGCATCATTGAGTTTCTGATCGGGCATGAAAAGTTTATTGATGACGATCTGATACCCTGTTTCATTCACGGCAAGGGGTACGCCGTTTTTATCGAATATTTCGCCTCTGATGCCGTCCGTTTCAACGGTGTAGCTTGCAGAGGCTGTTGCAACTTCATCATAGTATTCCGACTGAAAGACCTGCCATTCCACGAGTCTGCCCAAAAGAACGGCTGCCGCAAAAGCCGTAAATACGCCTATAAAAATATATCTTGCTTTAAGAGAGGGATGTTTTTTCCTTTTCATACGATCACCTTTTTGAAATACGCCTGTTGAGCCATGCGAACAGAGGCACAAACGCCAGTGTATAAAGTATTCTTGTCATATAATGCGTCAGAAAGAAATGCATGATATAATTATACCCCGAAAATGCAAAATATAATACAAAGTGCAGAAGGAGTATCAGAAGAGCTGCCGCAGCACCTGCTGCAAGTGCGGAAAGAAAATTTCTTTTGACATATCCCGACAAAACAGATATGACAAAGCATATGACCGTGAGGGATATCGCAAAATATCCGATATTTCCGCAGGATGCAAGATCAGCCGCCATTCCGCAGAATGCCCCGAAAATAACAGCCGTGCTTTCATCTTCAAAGAAAGCCACAGACAAGGCAAGCGGCAACAATACAACTGCCTTTTCGCCGAAAATTTCGGGCAGCAAATACGGTGTTGCCTGCAACGCAAATGCAAACACCGCCTGTATAAAATATAGTATATATTTAAAAAAACTTCTTTTCATAGAAAATCACTCTTAATGTGCCGACTGTCTGAGGATCACGACAGATGACACGTTTTTGATATCTTCAAAAGGTTCGACCACTGCCGCAGGCATACCCGTCAATTCATCATCACGGGTATATTTGACCTTGCCTATCTTTATTTTTGACGGATAAAGACTGTCCTCTGCTGTAACGACAATATCACCTGTAATGATGTTGTTTTCACGTTTGATATTTTTAAGACAAGTCAAGCCCTTGTCATATATATCAAGACTGCCTGTTAAAATTCCCTTATCGGAGGATTTCCCGTCCTTGCAGGATATTCTGACATCAGGCGAAAGAATGGTTATGACCTTGCATGATGTGAAATCAACGGTACTGACATATCCGACAAGACCTTTTTCCGTGATCACAACATCATTGAGAGATACGCCGTCATGCAGTCCCCTGTCAAGCGTGAAGCCGTAAAAGCTGTCATTCACATCTCTCATGATGACATTTGCCGAACACAAGTCATAATCCTGATAATCTTCTTTCATATCGAGAAATGCCGACAGGGAATCATACTTTTCTTTCATATCATAATAGTCTGCCAGCATATCATTCAGCCGTGTATTTTCTTCGGTCAGACGGCTGTTTTCCTTTTCGAGTTCGGAACGGCTTTTCTGAGGAGAAAGTGCCTTTCCCGTATCGGCAACTGCCCCTGTCAGCACATACTGCATCGGCGTGATGATATATCCCGATACAAAGTTATAGATATAGCCGTTTCCCGCCGTCATGAGAGAAAGTACCGTCAGTATTGCCAGCGTCACCAAAAGCACTTTCAGTCCTTTTCCTTTTTTCATTGAAAAAACTCCCTTTTAATTCCTGCTGAAATCAGTCAGGATCAGACCTTCGTTATGTTCCAAAGCCCAGTTGATATTCCACTCACTTGAAAACAGCAGAAGATGTTTGCCCTTCAAGTCCTGTATACGCTTTGTATCAGATGTGAGATTGAGTTTCTTGGGATCGATATCTTCATTGTCTATCCATCTTATCAGTTCATAGGGCATATTTTCCATGATGATATCCACGTTATACTCATTTTTCATTCTGTATTCCAGCACTTCAAATTGAAGAACACCGACAACGCCGACAATAATTTCCTCCATACCGCCGCCTAAATTCTGAAACATCTGTATCGCACCTTCCTGTGCAATCTGTGACATACCTTTGACGAACTGTTTTCTTTTCATGGTATCCTTGATACGCACTCTTGAAAAATGTTCGGGTGCAAAGGTAGGAATACCCTCGAATTTGACTTTTTTTGACGGTGAGCAGACGGTATCGCCAATGGAGAAAATGCCCGGATCGAATACGCCGATAATATCACCTGCATAGGCTTCATCAATGACTTCCCTGTCCTGAGCCATGAGCTGCTGAGGCTGTGACAAACGCATTTTTTTATCGCCCTGCACATGATAAACTTCCATTGTTTTATCATATCTTCCCGAACAGATACGCATGAAAGCGATTCTGTCACGGTGAGCCTTATTCATATTCGCCTGAATTTTAAAGACAAAGGCAGAGAACGTATCATCAAAGGGATCAACTTCACCCTCAACGGTATGACGAGGCAAAGGCGGAGTGGTCATTTTCAGGAAGTCCGCCAAAAACGGTTCTACACCGAAATTTGTCAAAGCCGAGCCGAAAAATACGGGAGTTAATTTGCCGTGACGGACGGCGTCAAGGTCAAGTTCATCACCGGCACCCTCCAGAAGTTCAATGTCATCACGGAGAGTTTGAGCAAGGGTATCGCCTATTTTATCATCGAGTTCGGGATCGTCAGCCCTGAGTTCCTGCATTTCGACTTCTTTCTGACCGTTGTTGGCGGTGAATGCGAGAATCTCTTTGCTTGCAAAGTCATAAACGCCTTTGAATTCCTTTCCGCAGCCGATAGGCCAGTTCATCGGACAGGTATGTATGCCGAGCACTTCTTCTATATCGTCCATGAGTTCATAAGGGCTTTTTGCCTCTCTGTCCATCTTGTTGATGAAAGTGAAAATCGGGATATCTCTCAATAAGCATACTTTAAAAAGTTTTCTTGTCTGAGCCTCAACGCCCTTTGAAGCGTCGATGACCATGACAGCGGAATCGGCTGCCATCAAAGTTCTGTAAGTATCTTCGGAAAAGTCCTGATGTCCGGGGGTATCTATGATATTCACGCAATAGCCGTTGTAATTGAACTGCATAACGGAAGAAGTAACGGAGATACCTCTTTGTTTTTCAATTTCCATCCAGTCGGAAACGGCGTGTTTATCGGATTTTTTACCCTTTACAGAGCCTGCTGTCTGAATGGTTCCCGTGTAAAGCAGGAGTTTTTCGGTAAGAGTAGTTTTACCGGCATCGGGGTGGGATATAATGGCA
>CAMHPW010000107.1 GCA_946187095.1 uncultured Clostridia bacterium
ATGAAACAGGAATTTTCTCAATATGGGTATATTTGTCCATATTTTGAGTAGCAGAAAATGAAATGAAATACACATATAAAACACAGAATACCTGTTCACGTTCCATAGAATTTGAGATAGAAGACGGCATTGTCAGAAATGTGAAATTCAACGGCGGCTGCATGGGAAATACACAGGGCATCGCTGTGCTTGTTGAAGGCATGAAAGCCGAAGATGTCATTGCCAGATGCAAGGGGATACAGTGCGGATTCCGTGGAACGTCATGCCCCGATCAGCTTGCAAAGGCACTGATGAGTGTGAACTGATCTGCTGTGCATATTAAAAAAGCAAAAAATAAACCGCTTTGAAAAAATACAGTTTCAAAGCGGTTTATTTGGTGGAGACTGCTGGACTTGAACCAGTGACCTCTTGCATGTCAAGCAAGCACTCTAACCAGCTGAGCTAAGCCTCCGCAGAGATCGGAGTGAAGGGACTTGAACCCCCGACATCCTGCTCCCAAAGCAGGCGCGCTACCAACTGCGCTACACCCCGACTAAAAAAATCGGGATGACAGGATTTGAACCTGCGACCTTTGCGTCCCGAACGCAACGCTCTACCAAACTGAGCCACATCCCGATATCTGTATGAACTTTTTTAACCCTACGTCAAGTTATTATATTACAAAACATCTCAAATGTCAAGTGTTTTTTTAAAAAAATAACGGCTCATCAGTGATGAGCCGAGGTTTTTCATATTTTGTTTTCATCAAGCCATTGTTCCGCTGTTTGAGCGGCTTTTTTCAGAGCGGTTTCGTCAAAGGGCGAGTCAAGACCTGCCGTTTTTATCAATTCTGTAAACGTCTGCGTACCTGCCTTCCCAACGAGTTTCATATAGCGTTCCCATGCGTCTTTGAAATCGGACTGCATGACTCCCCAGAATTCGAGAGCCGCTGTCTGTGCAAGACAGTAATCGATATAATAAAACGGATTTTCATAGATATGAAGCTGCCTTTGCCAGCCCCTGCCCTCACCGTAGAAAACAGAGCCGTCCAAATTTATCCAGGGCATATAGACGGCAGTGAGTTCTTTCCATGTATCATGCCTTTGCTGAGGTGTCATAAAGGGCTTTTCATAGACGATATGCTGAAAATGGTCTACCATCGTGCCGTAGGGAATGAACGTCAGAGCGGCGGCAAGATGGTTGTAGCGGAATTTTCCGGAATCCTTTCCGAAAAAGTCATCACTGCATTTCCAGCCGAAAAATTCCATTGTCATAGAGTGGATTTCACAGGATTCGAGAGAGGGACTCTGATTTTCGGCAGGAATGATATCTCTTGCCGTATAGAAAGCAAAGGCATGACCTGCCTCATGTGTCATGACTTCGACATCATCGGCAGTGCCGTTGAAATTGGCAAAGATAAACGGTACTTTGTAATCCGCAAACTGCGTACAGTAGCCGCCGCCTGCCTTGCCCTTCTTGCTGAGAACGTCCAGAAGTTCATTTTCATACATGATATCAATGAATTCGGCAGTTTCGGGGGACAGTTCATGATAGAATTTTTTGGCGGTATCAAGGATATCATCGGAAGTACCCTGCGGTTTGGGATTGCCGTCACGGAATTTGAGTGCAGTGTCCGCAAACGTCAGGGGATAGGGGAGACCTGTTCTCTGAGCCTGTTCACGATACAGTCTTTCGGCAACGGGCACGATATATTTCACGACAGCCTTTCTGAATTTGCCGATATCATGTTCATCATAGCAGTTTCGGTTCATCTGGAGATAGCCGAGTTTCACGAAATTGTCATAGCCGAGCTTGAGGGCTTTCTGATGTCTTAAATGCACGAGCTTATCATAGATATCGTCCAATTCATCACCGTGACTGCGGTAGAATTCGCTTTCGGCAAGCCATGCGGCACGCCTTTCACTGTCATTAGCTGACTGCTTATACGGAAACAACTGTGAAAGCGTTTTCTTACCGCCGTCAAAGTCGATCTGTGCGGAAGCGATGAGTTTCTGATAAGCCGTTTCGAGCTTGTTGGTTTCCTGCGTTTCGGGAATGATTTCGGGTGAAAAGGCTTTCAGGAAAATTTCTGCATTTTTGAATAAAAGAGAGCCGTATTTTTCTTCAAGCTGGGGACGGAATCTGCTTTCGACCAAAAGTCTGGTGAAACTCTGCTGAATTTCCGTCAATTCGGGAGATGTTTCATCGATGAATTCAACTTCACTTTCATAGAATGTGTCATTGGTGTCAATGGAATTTCTGGTATAGGCAAGGCTCATCATGGTATCGATATGGGCGGCATTTCTGTCCCATTCGATAAAAGCCTTGTCAGCCGTTTCAAAATCCTCTGCATTGGCAAAGGTGTTTTTGATTTCGTCAGCCTTTTTTCTGATTTGGCTGATATCAGGTCTTTCATATTTCATTTCGGAAAATTTCATTTCAAATTGCCCCTTTCTTGTTTTATTTTACAGCACTGCGTTTAAAAAATCAATCGAAACTGAAAAAATCCCCGACAAATCACTGTCGGGGAAAATAGTTTTCTTATCTGTTTCTTGAAAAAAGTCTGAGGATATACAGGAAAAGATTGATGAAATCGAGATAAAGCTGAAGTGCAATGTTAATGGAGGCTTTTTTGAGCATTTCGCTGTCACCGCTGAAATATTCATAGCCGGCTTTGATTTTCTGTGTGTCATAAGCCGTGAAGCCTACAAAAATCGCAATTCCGATCAGGCTGATGATCAGATCCAGAGCAGCCATGCGGAAGAAGATACCGAGAATGCCGAATACGATCAGAACGATCAGACCAATGAGAAGAATGGGGCGGAGCTTTGTCAGATCACGCTTGGTAACGATACCGTAAATGGAGAACGCACCGAACAGCAAAGCGGTTGCGGCAAAAGCCCATATTGCCTTGTCAGCCCCTGCAAACATGAGAGTCGGGGCAAGGTTGATGCCGTTGCAGACGGAATAGATCAGAAACATGATCAGACTCACGATTGACGGCATTTTGTAGATAAAGAATCCGAGAGCGATGACCATGATCAGTTCCACGATCACGCTGACGATATAAACGGGAAAGAACTGTTCAAGCATAAGCGGATTGGCGGAAAGTACGCTCTGGAATGCAAAGCCGAGGATAAACGTAATGGAAAGTCCGACAGCCATCCATGAATAAACTCTTCTGCTGAAATCAGCCATTGAAACACCTGCTGCGGCTTTGGTGTCATTGTAGAACTGCGGGGCATTGGAAAAATCATTGTAGCCGTTCTGATTGTCATAGAAATTGTTGTTATAGTCATTTCTGTTCATATAAAAGCACCTCTTTCTGAAAAATAGGTCAGACAGCAGACCTTAACTATACTATATCCTGTTTTTCGGGGAAAGTCAAGCAGATTTGGTTTTTTCATGAAACTGCATAAATTTGTGAAAAGTCAACAATTCAAGCTGTCAGTTTTTGACACATCACAAAAAAGGCGGCTGTGAACAAACTGTCCACAGCCGTCAATATTATTTTCGGAGATTGCTATGCAGAATCAGCCCTCTTTGATAGCAGCCTGAGCAGCAGCCAAGCGGGCGATCGGTACTCTGAACGGTGAGCAGGATACATAGTCAAGACCGATCTTATGGCAGAACTCTACAGATGTGGGATCGCCGCCGTGTTCACCGCAGATACCGCAGTGGAGTTCGGGACGGGCAGCCTTACCGAGTTTGATAGCCATTTCCATCAGCTTGCCAACGCCTGTCTGGTCGAGTTTAGCAAACGGATCGTTCTCGAAGATCTTTGCATCATAGTAAGCACTGAGGAACTTACCGGAGTCATCACGGCTGAAGCCGAATGTCATCTGAGTAAGGTCGTTAGTACCGAAGCAGAAGAATTCAGCTTCTTTGGCGATATCGTCAGCAGTAAGAGCGGCACGGGGAATTTCGATCATAGTACCGACTTCATACTTGAGGTCAGCACCTGCAGCAGCGATCTCAGCATTGGCTGTCTCAACGACTACCTTCTTGACATACTTCAATTCTTTGACATCGCCAACGAGCGGGATCATGATCTCAGGCTCAACTTTCCAGTCGGGATGAGCTTTCTGAACATTGATAGCGGCACGGATCACGGCAGAAGTCTGCATCTTGGCGATTTCGGGATATGTAACAGCCAGACGGCAGCCACGGTGTCCCATCATCGGGTTGAATTCATGCAGAGAAGAAATGATCTCTTTGATTCTCTCAACGGTCTTGCCCTGAGCAGCAGCGAGCTTCTCAATATCAGCCTCTTCTGTGGGAACGAACTCATGGAGAGGAGGATCGAGGAAACGGATAGTAACAGGATTGCCTTCAAGAGCTTCATAGAGAGCCTCAAAGTCGCCCTGCTGTACAGGAAGAATCTTGGCGAGAGCTGCTTCTCTCTCTTCTACTGTATCTGCACAGATCATCTCTCTGAATGCATCGATTCTGTCGCCTTCAAAGAACATATGCTCTGTACGGCAAAGTCCGATACCCTCTGCACCGAGTTCACGAGCCTTTTTCGCATCGGCAGGTGTATCAGCGTTGGTTCTGACTTTAAGTTTTCTGTACTTGTCAGCCCATGCCATAACGGTTGCAAATTCATCAGCGATCGTAGCAGGAACTGTCGGGATAATACCGTCATAGATATTACCTGTGGAACCGTCTATTGAGATAAAGTCACCCTCAACGAATGTTTTGCCGGCGAGTGTGAATTTCTTGTTTTCTTCGTCCATAGCGATATCCGAACAGCCTGATACGCAGCAGGAACCCATGCCACGGGCAACAACGGCAGCGTGAGAAGTCATACCGCCACGAACTGTCAGGATACCCTGTGAAGCCTTCATACCTGTAATGTCTTCAGGAGATGTTTCAAGTCTTACGAGAACGACTTTCTTGCCTGCTTCATTCCAGGCTTCTGCATCTTCGGCTGTGAATACGATCTGACCGCAGGCAGCACCGGGGGATGCACCGAGTCCCTTGCCGATCGGAGTAGCTGCCTTGAGAGCTTTCGCATCGAACTGGGGATGGAGAAGTGTATCAAGGTTACGGGGATCGATCATAGCAACCGCTTCTTTTTCGGTTCTCATACCTTCTTCAACGAGGTCAACTGCTATTTTAAGAGCTGCTTTTGCAGTTCTCTTGCCGTT
>CAMHPW010000108.1 GCA_946187095.1 uncultured Clostridia bacterium
CATACATCAGCAGGATTAAATTCATAATACCAAACCTCTTTATTTATCGCTGTGCTACCCTGTTTAGTTCTTAAATGTGTATTACTATAATTTGAATCATGATAATTCACACTTTTCCAACCGCTATAGATATAATTTCCCTCGTTGTCAGGATCAGGTTTACGCAAGTTGATCTGACATGTTCCCCAGGAACAACTCAAACTTTGGTTATTATGGTAATATGTCCCCGGTTTTTCAAAATAAATACGATTAGGAACTGTCCAATCGCTACCACCTGAACTATCCCACTTATAACTAATGGTGTTGGAATCTGTTTGATACAAGACGGGCGTATCACTTGGAGTATTGCCCTCAAATGTCGGTGTCGCCGCTGTCGGCAATGTCGCATACGGCTCTACATCTATATAACGTGTCAGCGGTGCATTGTTCTCTTTATTGATACTGTCCGCTGTCTGTGAGAAAGTTTCCTGCTGTTCCTCTCCCGAACTGTACGGATTTGTCGGCTGATCTATCTCCGTAAAGATGGGATATATCAGACTGAGTGCATAGGCACTGTCGGAATCTCCCGTTGAAGCGATTCTGTACTCCATATTTCCGAGCGTGTAATCCTTCTTACGAGCCGAATAACTGCTGCGTAACGGATAAATCGGATATGCCGTGTCGGAATGTTTGGCAGAATCGTTATCTCTCAACTCGAAAGAAGCCGCATTTGTCGGAATGGAAATTCTGTACCATGTACCGACTGCATCTGTCACTGTAGTCGTTTCACCCGAAATTGCCGTACCGTCCGCCTGTGAAAGCGTTCCCAGCTTAACGGCACTTATCTCCGTTTCCGAAGATGTATTTGTGATTGCTGTACCGTCTTTGTCTTTGAATACAACACGCATATTATCCCATGTATTGCCCTCGGCAACAAGATAGAGATAATCTCCTCGTGCATCTCCAAAGGTATCATTGGCGGCAGATAAACCACTGCTGTTGATATAATTACTGTTTACAGGCCATGTCAATGACAATGTACTGTTGTCACTGTTTGTATCATAGATCATGTCGCCGTTGGTAAATGCCTTTGTCGTTCCGGAAGTTGCCTGCGGATAGATGTCATAATGCCGTGTGGTATCTCCCATGCTGATACTGAATGAAACCGCATTAGCAGGGATTTCCTTACAAATCCATTCTATTCCCGTGGGAGAATCTTCACGCTTGAATGCCGGATATTCTTTATCATCTGCCGTAATGCGTTCACCGCCTGCGTCATAGAACTTAAACTTGATGTTATGGAAATTGGCAGTGTCCCAGTTACCTGTATTCTTTATCCATACACAATCATTTGTATCGTTATGTGTACGGATAGTGTAATCAATACCCTCGCTTTGTGCTGTCGAACCTGTAACAGCCGTTTCATGTACTGTCACGGTTTCTTTTGGTGAAACAAGTTCCAATGCAGTACGGCTCTTGATTTCATAGACCTGATAGCCTGTTGTCGTTGTGGCACTGTCAACAGTACCATGCTGCAATATCGGATAAATACCGCTGGCTTTGCCGTCATTTTTGTTATTGCCGTTGTTAATGGCAAACTTGGCGGCATTACTCGGAATCGGTATCCTGAAATACTGATAACCGTTTTGTGTACCGGCATATTTCATCACATAGCCCTTGCCGGTCTGGAGAATCGCACCGCCGCTTGCATTATAGAATGTAATATGGATATCGTCCCAAAGGTCTGCATTGTTATTCTTGATGTAGAGATAATCGGCATTGTCAAGACTTGTCGTTGTACCGTTGCCGTCAGCCCTGCGGAATACATAGGTTTTGGTAGATTCCACATTATCGGCTTGCTGCCATTTGCCGCCGTCCTTGTCATAAGCATAGCCGGCAAACAATTCAACCATCTTGGATTCATTTCTGCCGCCGTCACCATGATAATAACCTGTCTGCGTACCATTGCCGCTGCCGACCATGCCGTCACTGAATATGATCTTGCTGTAGTTGGTTCTGTCGCCCATCGGCAAACGGAATCTGTAAATCGTACTGCCGTTGGCATCTTTGAAAGTACTTCCCGGCATAAGCGTCATATTGCCGATACCTAAAGCAAATTTGCTGTAAGAATCATGGTCTTTATTCGGATAATAAACTTCACTTTCATAAGGAATCACGCCCGGCCATATCGAATATACGGCACGCTGCCAGTTATTCGCCCTCAAATCGCCGCCTGCATAGAAATATGCATACACATGATTTTTCCAGCCGGCAGGCTTCTTGAAGTAGATGAAATCGCTGTCACTTTCCACTGCAAAGGCGGAGGAAGTATCATTGATATTATCTCCTGCCTTGCTGATATCGGCAGAGCTCCAATGAGTCAGCTGTACACTACCGCCGTTGGCATTGGAATAGCCGTAGTCAGTACCTGTGCCACTCGATGCCAATTTCCAGTAGTTGTTGTAGTTCTTCTTGTTAGTTTCGGCAGCCAACGGTGTAATGGCAGTCTTATAATTGCCATAGCCGCTGTATGCACCGCCGCTGACACTGTTATTGGTACCGTTATTGATACGGAAATGCGTTGCCCCTTTCGGAATGGTAATTTCATAGGTAAGGTTGCCGTAATATCCGTTTCCGTCTTTCTGATACTTTTCCGCATAATCAAGACCGTTAGCAAACTTACTGCTCGGGAACTGAATACGGTATGCCTCATCTGCATAAGCATAGGGTTCCATGAGATAGCCGGGGAAAGTTTCTCCGACCGGCTGAGTACCATTGGCATCTTTGAAGAATTCTACATGGAGGTTATCCCAGCAGTATTCACTGTTGCGGCGGAAAATAAGTTTCTGTGCGGTAGGTTCATAAGCTACACCGCTGTTTCCGGCTGTCTTTGTACCGTTATCATTGTAGTCTATCCAGTCACCGTTCGGTACGGTATGACCACTTGAACTTATCGTGCTGACATTGCCCTGATTGTTATAAATCAAACCTTTCTTAAAGATAAATCCACCTTCGCCCGTTCTATTGGTCCAGCCATTGTAACCTTGGTGGAATTCAACTTTTGTTGCACCGTCAGGCGGCTGAATCTTCCACAATACTCTGAAGTCTCCACTATCATTGACATAATATACAAAGCGTTCCCATACTTCAAAGCGTCCCATCCATGAACCGTCATATTTATAGAAATCAGCATAAATCGGATTTTCATAGATAAAGAGGTCACCTTTTGTCATTCTTCCACCCTTGGTATTTTCGTTCATATAGAGATAACTGCTCGGGTGATTGACTTCATATCTTCTCCAACTGTTTGAACCGCCGTCCTCGAAATAGATATAGTCATTATCCGTTCTCGGAAGTATCCAGTTACTTTCATTGGCAGAAGGTACGCTCTCTGTACTGTAACCATAGGTATACTCATAAGTATATGTCGTCTGTCCCGATTGAGCGGAAGGTGTAGACGGCTCTGTATCGGTCTGCAAAGCATATGTCATTGACGGAGGTGTGACCGAACCGTTGAACGTATAATACGGAATGGAAGTCATGACTTCGGGGCTGTAATACAGTTCAAATTCACCGCCGCTCAGGGGATCGCCATGCTCATTCTCTTTGAGAATGGTCAGATCAACCGATTTTCTGGGGTTGGAATGTTCAATTCGTACTACCTTTTGCGTGTCGGAAATGATGAACGGTTTGCAGAAACTTGTTTCATAGCCCTCTGCCGCCTTTACTTCGACAAATGCATAACGTCCCATTATAATATCCTTGATCGGACCGATCTCACCAATACCGTTGGTAGTATAAGTACCCACCGGTGTACTATGCCAGTATGTCATGGTATCAGGCAATGCGGAATGATTGGCAATCATTGCCTCAAGTTCATCATCGGCAGCCTGTTCATATGCTTCTGCCGTTATGCTGCTGTCTCCGATCTCATGCGGTATCATCTTCAGCAGATAATAGGTCGTATCCGCAAGACGAATATTCGGATTTTCCTCATCCGTCTTGACAAGCGTGATCTCCACTTCCTCTACTCTTTGGAGATTACCGATACGGTTGTCATTACTGCCGTTCTGGATAAATCCGCCACCATAGGTAACAGTAGCTGTCGTGGAAGTGTCATTTGTCACATCAAATGTCATGTAGGCACTTGCAAGAGAAATATTATAGTTGGCAGGTGCTTCAGTCTCTTGCAAATAATATGTGTTCAGCGGGAAGTGACAGAATTTGATCAGTCCGTTTTCGTCGGATATCACTTCATTTGAAGTCGATGTCCTGTCAAGGACATATTCTCCGTTAGTATTTCGGCTCACATAGACAGGGATATTTGCGTCACCACAAGTCAGCCTGAACTTTGCACCCTCCAGAGTAATATCCTGATAGCCGTTACCGGTGTGTGCACTATAGGCATCATAATGGTTCTGGTCTATCTTGATGATCTGGGCATCGCCTACGATCTGCGTATTGGTAACTTCCACTGTCTGTGCAGAACCTGCAGCCGCTTCAACTATTCCGCCAGTGGGTGAATAAGATGCCGCATAACCTGTAACAGGCGTTTCAACTACCCTGTACTCATACTTGTTATTGTCATAATCGTAAACAGGCAGATCACTGTATGTCACGGACTCTGCTACAGTTGCCGAATGAGTCGCTCCCTGAACATTCGTATCATTGAAATTGACATATTCCCCATCGACTTTTCTTTGGAGGTCAAACGTAACATTTGTATGCGAATACTTGCTCAGACTCAAAGCATAATCAGATTCATCTTTCCATGTCTTTGTTGCTGTTATTTCCGTCAAAGGTATGGTATTGGTAATATCATATTCTGTCGCATACGTTTTGGTTTCACTGCCTATGGTTTCCTGTGCGGCAATATATTCCGCTGTGCCTGTATAGCCGTAATGCATATCGCCGTAAGTAAAGGCAGGTACAGGATTCAAAACAGGATATCCGCTGCTTTCACTCATTGAACCTGCTGTTCCTGTTTCACTTGCAGGATCTGATGCATCTTCATGGACATTATAAACGATAACTTCACCGCTTTTGTCATACTTCGGCAAATTCTCAAACTTAACCGAAATACTGCCCTTGCTTATCTCTTTTGTTTCGGTGTAGCCTATGCCGCTATTACTCAATG
>CAMHPW010000109.1 GCA_946187095.1 uncultured Clostridia bacterium
AATCCTTCTCAATATATAAATATCAAAAACATAAATATTTTCATATTTATTATCCCTATTTCCAAAAGCTACTAAGATACAGGACGGAATGATCTATATAATGCTTATGTTCGGTAACGAAACTATCGGCTATGCGAGCTATTACCTTGAAGATGACATATTGCAGATGCCAAGGCTCTGTATCAAAAAAGAATACCGTAGAAAAGGTCTTGCCAAACAGGTGATCGAACACGTTGAATTGCTCTTTCTGTCAAAAGAACACGGATTTTCCTATGTCAAAAAAATACAGCATAATATTTCCGTGAAAAATAAGACTGCCATAGCAATCTATGAACATCTTGGCTTCTACAAAAAGAAAAGAGTGACCGTTGACTTCGGAAACGGCTATTTTTCCGAAGACTATGTGATGGAAAAACGAATTAAATCTCACGAGGAGAGAATTCATGGGACAAAAACTGAAACAATACATCCTTTCGCTTCAGACCGTACTTGAAAGCGGTGAAGAAATACAGGATATCGGATCTCTTAAAGCCGAACTCTTTACGGAAATATCATTTTGGCAGCATGAAAGGCTGATACATCTTTTGGTGACAATACTCTTTGCCATTCTCACAATGTCGGTATTCATGGTGCTGCTGTTCTGTCAGGAATTGTCCGTGCTGATACTTCTTGCTGCTCTGATGAGCCTTATGATCCCTTATATCAGACATTACTACATTCTTGAAAACGGTGTCCAGACGTTATATACATTCTATGAAGAACTCACAAAACGTCAGGGCAATATTCCCGTTTCATGCGTACCTGCCCTTACAGGCGTAAAGATCAGATCCGTGAAACAATGATGTATTGCAGATAAAATACAACAGCCTGAAAATCAGAAAGTTTTCAGGCTGTTGTTCTATTTTACTTTGACGGGTTTATACAACGTGAGTTCGATGGAATTTCGGCTTTTTTGCAGAATCGTCGTTCAGTCACTTCGTGACTGAATTAACCTCTCCGTCACCGCCCCTAAAATTAGGGGAGGCAAGAGTGTCTTCCGCAAGTGACAGACTAACGGCAGGACAAAAAGTCGGCTTGCCGCCCCTGATTTCAGGGGAGGTGCCGAGCGTAGCGAGGCGGAGAGGTTAAATGCGGCAACAGCCGCATAGATTCTCAAATCCGAATTTTTCCATCGAACTCACGTTGTACAGCTATGACTCCGCAGAAGCCTTTGGAATATGAAAAAGTTCAAATCGGCACAATTGCACATTTCATAAAAGCCGTCTTTTGACTTCACGGAGAATTTTGGTATCGTTGTCATATTTGCAGATATGCATGGCTTCATCGATAGTTGCCCAAAGATAGTAGTCGATTTCGCTTTTCTGGAGATTCACGGCACTTTCGTCAGCCTTTGCCAGAAAGAATACGACCTGTTTTTTGATCCTGCCGAAAGGGCTGTATGTACTGGTACGCCTGAAATCAGGCTCTATGATCACATCAAGACCTGTTTCTTCTTTGATCTCACGGACAGCGGTCTGCTGTTCGGTTTCATTCTGTTCAACGTGACCTTTGGGGAAGGTCCAGTATCTGCCGTTGTGATTCTTGACGAGAAGGACTTTGATCACGCCGAGCCGTGTGCGGTGATAAACGACTGCACCGCAGGATTTTTCGTATACACAAAGGATCCTGTCGAATTCAACGGATTTTCCGGAAAGCCGTTTTCTGATCTCGGGTTCATAGTATATTTTCCCGACAGGAGCAGCAATGAGTCGTGTCTGGGAACGGTTTTCCGAAACGGCTACGGCTATGATCATACAATCATTTTCGCCTGAAAGCTCCGTTTCAGCGAGTACATAGACCTGACGAAAATCACTTGACCTTCTGCCCATGATGAATCCGGAATACAGGCTTTTGTCGGTCAGAGTGCCGAAGATATCTATTTTCACGATCTTGCCCAGCACGATATTTCCCCCCTTTACACACAAATACACATTATAGTATAATTGATTTTGACAAAAATTACAACAGAAATCAGCAAAAAAATTGGCAGATTTTTTAAAATTTTCGGCAAGTTTATTTTTTGACGGTTGTTTTTTTCATTGGAATGTATTATAATACAATAAATGAGCAAATTTGAAAGTTGCACAAAAAAACGTCTATGCGGCTGTCGCCGCATTTAGCCTCTCCGTCTCGCTATGCTCGGCACCTCCCCTGAAATCAGGGGAGGCAAGCTGACTTTTTGCCTTGCGGTCAGTTGATGACTTGCGGCAGACACCCTTGCCTCTCCTTCGCAAGGAGGGGACTTGCGGATATTGTGCAGTTTCACGAAGAATTTGGAATTTGCTCATTTATAGTAATATAAACATTGTTGATTTTTGGTGAAAGGAATGTTGTTATGGACTGGACGGAAATTATTGCGGAGGTCGGTGCCGATGATATCGATACTGCCGCTGATATTGCACAAATGACGGTGCCCTACGGCATTTATATAGAGGACTATTCCAATCTGGAGGAAGAAGTTCTTGAAATTGCACATATTGATCTGATCGATGAAGAACTGCTCAGAATGGACAGGTCAAAGGCAAAGGTGCATATTTATATATCTCCCGAAGATAATCCGAATGAAGCCCTGTCTTTTCTCAGAGAGAGATTTTCGGCGGAAAAGATAGACTACAGGCTGTATTCCAATGACTGTGATGTCGAAAGCTGTCTTGAGAACTGGAGAAAGTATTTCAAGCCGATCAAAGTGGGAGAGAAACTGCTGATACGTCCTGTATGGAGAGATGATTTTGAGCCGAATGGCAGGATCGTGATGAATCTGGAACCGGGTGTGGCATTCGGTACAGGTACGCATGAAACCACAAGACTTTGCCTGCAGGCATTGGAAAAGTATGTTACAAAAGATTGTACGATGCTTGATGTAGGCTGCGGCAGCGGCATCTTGTCGGTTGCAGGCTTGCTGCTGGGGGCAAAGTCGGCCATTGGTATCGATATCGATGAACTTGCCGTGAAAGCGTCTGTCGAAAATGCGAAGCTCAATGACGTTTCCGACAGGTATACGGCGGTCAGGGGCAATCTTGCCGATGAAGTCAGCGGCAGTTTTGATATTATCACGGCAAATATCGTGGCAGATGCCATTATCATGCTTTCGGCGGATATAGAAAAACTCATGCATGACAAAACTGTCTATATCATGAGCGGGATCATTGATTCACGACTTGATGACTTGCTTGCGGCATTGCCCGATGATCTGAAAATAACAGAACAGTTTGAAGAAAAAAATTGGCTGTGTCTTGTAGCCATGCGTAAATGAGATGACGGAGGGAAAACTAATGAAAAATAAGGATACTTCCAATCTGATTTTTTCTGCGTTTCTGGTGACGGCATTTATCATCTGCACATACTTTTTTTCAGGATTCATCACAGAATCCACGCAACTGAGTGATGCGTCCAAGATTTTTGCGATGGCAATGGTATATGCAGTTTTCGGATTGGTGATTTTCTATGCAACAAGAGTAGGTGACGGCAAGCAGGTAAAACGCTTTTCGCCTGCCACTCTTACTATAATGGTACTGCCTGCATTTTATATCATATTGGCAGGAACAGTGCCGAATCTGCCGTTTTCGGAACAGATCGCACAGCATCCGGAAGCAGTCAATTTTGCGGCTGTTGCATTCGGCTACGGTATGCCGTATACGTTTCTCAGCGGTTATGAGCTTGATAAGTCAAAAACAAGTGAGAAAACGGAAGTTTCCGCTGAAGAACAGACTGTTTCGGACAGTGCAGATAAAGAAAACAATGAAAAAGGAGAATGATTTATGTCAGAATGTACACATGACTGCAGTTCATGCAGTGAAAGCTGTTCTTCAAGGGACAATGCATCTTCACTCGACATGACGGAAAAACTCAATCAGTACAGCAATGTGAAGAAAGTGATCGGTGTTGTCAGCGGAAAGGGCGGTGTCGGAAAGTCGATCGTTACATCACTTCTTGCCGTGATGTTCAGCAGAAGGGGCTATGAAACGGCTGTTCTTGATGCGGATATCACAGGACCGTCTATCCCGAAGGCATTCGGTATCAAAGAAAAGGCTTACGGCTCGGAAAAGGGAATATTGCCCTCTGTTACGGCATCCGGCATTAAAGTAATGTCGATCAATCTGCTTCTGGAAAACGAAAATGATCCTGTTATCTGGAGAGGACCGATTCTGGCAGGAACGGTAAAGCAGTTCTGGACAGATGTTTATTGGGGTGACGTTGACTATATGTTTGTGGATATGCCTCCCGGAACGGGTGATGTACCGCTGACGGTATTCCAGTCGCTTCCTCTTGACGGCATTATTGTAGTGACATCTCCGCAGGATCTTGTTTCCATGATCGTGGAAAAGGCTGTCAAAATGGCTCAGATGATGAATGTGCCGATTTTGGGTGTCGTTGAAAACATGAGTTATTTTGTATGTCCCGACTGCAAGAAAAAGCATTATCCGTTTGGTGAGAGCAGACTTGAAAATATTGCCAAAGAATACAGCATTGATATTCTGGCAAGACTGCCGATCGATCCCGAAAATGCAAAGGCTTGCGACAACGGTAAAATTGAAAGTGTCCTGAATCCCGATGCGGAAGCCGCTGCCGATAAAATTGAAAATATCATCGGAAAGTTATGATAAAAAAGCACTGTCTTTTGCGGACAGTGCTTTTTGCTTATCTGATATGGCGTTTGGTGATGGTTTTGGCTTTTCTGTAGCGGTATCTGTCTTTAATGAATTCAATTCCGCCTGTTTTGGGCAGGAATATGATCGAAAATACAGTCAGTACAAATACGATCCCCCACAAGGCTGTGCCTGAAATACGGTTTGTCTTTGGTTCTTCTTTTTGGACAGTAAAGGCTAAGTTCAGAATTTTGGGTTCTGAAATTTCGGGCATTTCCGATTTTTCAGTGATTTCCTCGATACTTGTTTCTTTGGTGCTGACTTCACTGACAACGCTTTTCTCTTCACTGACTTCTGACGGTGTTTCTGAAACGATACTTTCCTGCACAGCCGAAATTTCTTCTATAACGGAAATTTCGGCTGTGACAGAGGTTTCCTCCGTGACGGAAGGTTCTTCTGTTATAACAGAAATTTCTTCTGTGGGTTCT
>CAMHPW010000110.1 GCA_946187095.1 uncultured Clostridia bacterium
ACTCCCCGTTTTGCAAAAGCCGGTATGCCCGGTGAGAGCTTTGAAGTACAGCTTGAACTGAAACTTCTTGCAGATGTGGGAATCGTCGGCTTTCCCAACGTGGGAAAATCCACTTTCATATCCGTTGTCAGCGAGGCAAAGCCCATTATAGCCAATTATCACTTTACAACGATCACACCTGTTCTGGGCGTTGTCCGCATGGGCGAGGAAAGTTCATTTGTCATGGCGGATATCCCCGGACTCATTGAGGGTGCTCATGAAGGTCTTGGTCTTGGTCATCAGTTTTTGCGTCACGTTGAAAGATGCAGACTGCTCGTTCATATGGTTGACGTTTCGGGTAGTGAAGGGCGTGATCCCAAACAGGATTTTGAAACAATCAACAGCGAACTGGAAAAATTCGATCCCGAACTGGCAAAAAGACCGATGATCGTTGCAGGAAACAAATGTGACCTGACAAATGACGAAGCTGTTGAGGATTTCCAAAAATACGTTGAAAGCAAGGGATACAAATTCTTTCCCATTATGGCGGCGATCAACTATGAAACAGAGCCGCTTCTGAAAGAGATACAGGAACAGCTTTCCAAGC
The DNA here is from genome assembly GCA_946187095.1 of uncultured Clostridia bacterium. GTDB lineage: Bacteria > Bacillota > Clostridia > Oscillospirales > Acutalibacteraceae > UBA1213. Next base: position 587 of record CAMHPW010000110.1, read on the forward strand.
TGCCGCCTGTGATCAGATATGAACCTGAACAGCCGCCCGTGATCCCCGAAGATGAGATTGAAAAACAGTCTGTTAAAATTACAAGGAATGATGATATCTATTTTGTCGAGGCGGAATGGCTTTTGAGAATACTCAGGGGAATCAACTTTGATGATTCGGAATCTCTGCAGTATTTCCAGAGAGTGCTTATCAATTCGGGTGTCATTGATGCCCTGAAAGATGCGGGAATCAATGAGGGCGATACCGTAAGTATGTATGACATCGAATTTGAATTTGTGGAGTAAAGTTATGCGATTGACGGAATATGAATGTGATCCCAAACAGTTGAGTCCGCTGACGCTGGCATTTATCGGTGACGGAGTGTACGATCTGTTTGTCAGGGAAGAGATCGTCTGTCAGGCAAACAGACCTGTCAAGGAACTGAACAGGCTCAAAGTCGAGCGTGTCAGATGTGAGGCACAGGCGGAATTGTTCAAAAAAATAGAACCGTTTCTGACGGAAGAGGAAACGGATATATTCAGGCGTGGCAGGAATGCCCATACTGCCCATGCCCACAAACGTACACAGGAATATCACTATGCAACAGGACTGGAAGCCCTTTTCGGCTATTTGTATCTTTCGGGAAAAGCCGAAAGGATATGTGAACTGCTTGCCGTCAGGTGATATAACGGAAAGCCCCGTAAAGCAGAACTGAAAATTTTCAGCCTGTTTTACGGGGTTTTCTGAACATTTAATTGCTGATGGTCTTTGTCGGGAAAAATTCGCTGGTGGGGAAGTCGATGCTGCTGAAAAGCTCACAGGGATCTTCCGAGCTGCTGACGCATTCCTTGTGGGGAATACAGAAATCGTATGCGGGAATGAGCATTTGCACATTTCTTTCGAGCTGTACGATGGTGAAGATACCCACAGATACAAGCACCTGTTTTTCCGCATCATTCGGGGCAAATTCATCTCCGTAGCGTTTCATAATACTTTCAGGTATGCGGAAAGGCGGCATGGGCGGCGGCAATTTGCGGTCAACGAGTTTTGCGGAAAGGGGAATGGGCTCTGCGACCTGCACAACGGCTTTCGGACTGTTGAATGCAGGCATATTGACATTGTCGGGAATTTCGGGATTGCTGTCGGAAGTGAAGATCTTCACACTGCCGTCACTTCCGAAAAGCACCGCTCTCTTTGAGAATACCGCAAGACCTTTGACGGGCATGGGAACGGCATTCGGTGACATGAAAACATCAAGGCATACGTCAAAATAGAATGTCATGTCAACGGCATAGAAGCCTTTGTGAAAGGGAACGGGCTGCAGACCTATGGAAATATTGCACACATCCACATCATTCAGACGGATATTGGCAGCTTTGTCTATCATGCACTGACATGATTTTGTGAGCAAAACAGGCAGGTCCTCCAGACAGTCCTTGTCCGAACAGGAATCGTAAATGCGTGGGGCATTGATACAGACGGCTTCCTTGAATTTATCATTGGGATCAAATTCTCCGCAGCCGCAGTATACAGAATTATCTGACATTATGTTTTCCTCCTTATATCTTCCTATACAAACATTTTATTCCGCCTCCATAAAAAAGTGCATAGAAAATGAGGAATTAGGAATGAGGAATGTGGAATAAATAAAAAATGAGGAATGAAAGATAATCTTCATTCCTCATTCCTCATTTATCATTCCTAATTTTATTTGGCGTATTCTACGGCACGGCTTTCACGAATGATATTGACTTTGATCTGACCGGGATAGTCAACTTCTTCTTCGATCTTCTTGCAGATATTCCTTGCAAGGAGTATCATGGAATCATCTTTGACAATTTCAGGTCTGACGATGATCCTTACTTCACGGCCTGCCTGAATGGCAAAGCATCTTTCCACGCCGTCGAAGGAAGAGGAAACTTCTTCGAGCTTTTCAAGACGTTTGATGTAGTTTTCAAGGTTTTCACGCCTTGCACCCGGACGGGCGGCGGAAATGGCATCTGCCGCCTGTACAAGACAGGCAATCACGGTCTTCGCCTCAACATCGCCGTGATGAGCCTGTATCGCATGGACAACGGCTTCATTTTCTTTATATTTTCTTGCAACGTCAACGCCGATCTCAACGTGAGAGCCTTCGATCTCATGATCAAGGGCTTTTCCGATATCATGGAGCAGTCCGGCACGCCTTGCCATTGTGGGATCAAGTCCAAGTTCGGATGCCATGATGCCCGCAAGATAGGCAACTTCCAAAGAATGCTCCAAGACATTCTGACCGTAGCTGGTACGGAAATGGAGTCTGCCGATGAGTTTGACGAGTTCGGGGTGTATGTTATTGACACCTGCTTCTATGATAGCACGTTCACCTTCGGATTTAACGGTGAATTCCACTTCACGCTTTGCCTTTTCATACATTTCTTCAATGCGTGCAGGATGTATCCTGCCGTCTGAAATAAGTTTTGTCAAAGTCACTTTTGCGATCTCACGCTTGATGGGCTCGAAGCAGGAAAGTGTGATTGCTTCGGGGGTATCGTCAATGATCAGGTCAACGCCCGTAAGTGTTTCAATGGCACGGATATTTCTGCCTTCACGCCCGATGATCCTGCCCTTCATGTCATCATTGGGCAGCGGAACAACGGAAACAGTGGATTCGCTCACATGGTCGGCAGCAATACGCTGAATGGCGAGAGATACGATCTCTCTTGCAGTCTTTTCGGATTCTTCTTTTGTTTTCTGTTGGAAATCGATGATCTTGACAGCCTTTTCATGTGTGAGTTCACTGTCGAGATTATTGAGGATATAGGCTTTTGCCTGTTCTGTCGTAAAGCCCGATATCCTTTCGAGAACTTCAAATTCGCTTTGCTTGATCTTTTCGGCTTCTGCAAGACGTTCTTCCGCCTTTTTGAGCTTCTGGTTCATGGATTCGTCTTTTTTCTCAAGACTGTCGAGTTTCTTTTCGACAGATTCTTCTTTTTGCTGGATACGTCTTTCCTGACGCTGCATTTCCTTTCGTCTGTCGGCGATCTCACGTTCAGCATTGTCAAGAAGTCTGTGAGCCTCTTCCTTGCCTGCGAGGACGGCTTCCTTTTCGGCAGCCTCTGCGGAACGCTGTGCTTCTTCAACGATCCTCTTTGCCTCCAATTCGGCAGAACCGATCTTGTCTTCACCGACTTTTTTTCTGTACTGGATCCCTGCAAAAAATGCACATCCTCCGACAATCACGGATATCAGTACGATCAGGAATATTGCCAATATCGGATCCATTTTTTGTCTGCACCTCCTGTAAAGTTTTTTTTCTGGATCTACGGAATTTGTTTATATATACTGCCGCAGCAGTATGAAAAATCAACTCATGAAGGTGTCGTCAAGTATTTTTATTCAGTTTTTTTTATATGCAAACATATCCGCCCGATCGGATATATGAAATAAAATCCTAAAAATATCTCAACGGCATCATTGAGATGATCAAACACAGCAAAAAACATTTTCGCCTGTCATATATTTTATAACTAATGTCACCGTATTGTCAAGAGAGATAAGTTATTTTTATCAATCTGCATGGAATTTAACTTGTTTTTTTATGCAATACTCACCATAAAATTTATGTTTTTGAAAAAATAAGAAAAAAATGATTTTAAAAAGTCCGGATTCTGCCAATGTATGTCATTTTTGTGCTATTTTGGTCACACCGGTCAGGTCAGTGCAGAAATTTTTTTCATGATATGAGGAATAATATTTGATATTATTTTGATTTTGATGTAAAATATAAGGGTAAAGAAAAAATTAAAGAGGGTGTTCAAAGTGAATGAGATCATGAGAGATGAAATGATAAGATCAAGAAGGAAAATCATCGAAAAAGAGTTTGCACATCTCAATGACAGACAGAGGGAAGCAGTTCTGGCAGTAAAGGGTGCAGTGCTTGTACTTGCAGGTGCAGGCAGCGGCAAAACAACTGTACTCGTCAACAGGATCGCACACATTCTCCGCTGGGGCGAGGCTTATGAAAGTGACAAGCTGTTCGGGGAATATACCGCACAGGAGATGGAAGAAATCAACAATGCCGTTGAGGGAATTTCGGGACTGTCGGAGGAATTGGTGCAGAAACTGGCTGTTTCAAGACCGTATCCGTGGAGAGTGCTTGCCATTACGTTCACGAACAAGGCGGCAGGTGAACTGAAGGAAAGAATCTGCAAAACAACGGGTATGATCGGCAATGACGTATGGGCAATGACCTTCCACAGTGCCTGCATGAGAATTTTAAGACGCTACGGCGAAAGACTCGGCTATGCCGAACACTTCACGATATATGATACGGAAGATCAGAAGAGAGTGATCAGAGAGTGCATGAAAACTCTCAGTATAGACGAAAAAATGCTTTCCGTAAAGGAAGTGCTGCCTGAGATATCCCATGCCAAGGATGATCTTGTCAGTCCCGAAAGGCTGCTCAAAAGAGCAGGCGATGATTTCCGCATGGGTTCTGTTGCTAAGATATATACATAGCAAAAACAAAGCAACATAACAGTAAAG
>CAMHPW010000111.1 GCA_946187095.1 uncultured Clostridia bacterium
GTGTATAATTTTTTTAAAGGTCGTGATTGAAAATATGAATAAAAAGATAACTGCAGTCATTGCAGCGGCGATACTTGCTCTCAATATATCCGTACCCGTCTTTGCGGAACAGGAAAGCGATATTCAGAGCGATACATCTGTATTATCTGCCGAGGAAAGCATGGAACGTGAAACTGACATATCCGACAATGAAGATACAGAAGATGAACCCGAAGTCAGCGAGAATTCCGATGAAAAGCCCAAAAAAGTGTATTATACGGATTATGCCATACCCGAAGCGGAAATGTATATCAGCTTTCCGAATGATATGTATGTACTGACAAGGGATATCGATATTGATTCCCCCATCCTCAAGGCAAGCGGCATGACCAAAACAGAGCTGCTCAAAAATTTTGAACAGACAGGAACTTATATCAGGGCAACTGCCGCCGATTTCACCTATGAAGTGACGGTTAATATCCTCAAAGATGAAAATACCAAAAAGATCGGCGATATCTCTGCACTGACGGATAAGGAGATTCAGACCATCACCGACAATCATCTTGCACAGCCCATGTATAACAAAGGCTGTTCACGCACAGTATATAATAACGTCATGTACCTGTCGTTCCCGTTTGAATACAGTGAAGACAAGACAAAAATTGCAGGCGTTCAGAAATATACGATCTTCAAGGGTGCAAGGATCGTGATCACGTTCCAGTCATATACAGGTGAGATCAGCAAGGATTTTGATGAACTCATCCTGTCCGTCATGGACAGAGTCCTGTATGACGGCGTAAGCCCCGAACCGCAGACTTCTGCTGATACATCCGATAAAAAAACGACTGACATCACCAATCTTGATGTCAGATACATATATCTTCTGCTGACAGGCGTTGTCGCCCTGATATTCCTCATGCTCATTATCACGACTGCCATGAGATATAAAAAATCAAAGAAAACTTCTCTCCCCGAACCGACAGTCATTGAGGAAAAATCCGAAGAAGAACCTGTTCCCGAAGAAAACGGGGACTCTTCCAAAGAAGAAGCTGCTCCTGAAAAAACGGAAGAAGCTCCCGAAGAAGCTGCTTCCGAAAAAACGGAAGAAACTCCCGAAGAAGCTGCTCCCGAAAAAACGGAAGAATCCGAAGAAGCTGTCACCGAAGAATCTCCAAAAGAGGAAGTTATCACTGAAAAAACAGAGGAATCTCCAAAAGAAGAAACCAAGCATGATGAAACTATACCTGTAGCGGAAAATCAGCTTGAACTGGTAGAGATCGCTTTGAGGATCATTCCCGAACTCACTCCCGAAAATGAAGATAAAACGGATATCTGGAATTTCATCTATAAAAAATATGATGACATGGAATTTTTTGCTGCACACGGCAGTCAGAATTACAGCAATGCCAATGATTTCTATAAAATCAATGCCAACAGCAATATCATTCCCCCGCCTGCCAAAAAAGAAAATATAGATGAAGCCATCAGAAATGAAACGCTTGAAAAAGTCGTGGGCGACAGCAATCCCGAAGAACTCAAGACCGAAAAACCGCCCGTTGAAGAAAAAACAGATATGAATGAACTCATCGGCGAAGACGGCACTGATGAAAAAACAGAGACCGACAGCAAAAATGAAATCTACAATTCAGACAAATCCGAAACAAAAGATACTTCAAAATAAATTGAACGGAGGTATTTTCAAATGAACAGAGAATTTGTATTTGAGCGTGATTCGGGCATCCTGTTCCAGAGGGCAAAACTCCCCGAACAGCCCTACAAACTCAAAAACAACCAATTCACAAAAATTCCCAGACTCGAAAGTGTGAGTGCAGAGGAATACAACAGACAGTTTGAAGAAATGATAAGATCAATGCCGAAAAATCTGGCTTATTCCGATAAATTCGGCACGGAAAATATCATTCCCCCCGGATTGTCCGCCAGAAAACCCAAGCCCGCTGAAAAGCCCAGAACTGAAAGACCTCAGCCTGTCAGGGAAGTGCAAACACCTGTCGAAGTACAGCCTGCACCTGTCAAGGAAGTCATCAAAGAGGAAACTCCCCCTCCCAAGCCCGAACCTCAAAAAGCTGAACCCAAGCATGAAGAGGAAAACATCGTTTTTTATACGGGCTATAATGAACCGCAGATCAACCCCTTCACAGATACCGCTGCAAAGGATCAGGAAATTCTCATTGACAACAAAAACAAGCCCAAAGCAAAACAGGGCAGTTTTACCGACAGATTCAAACAGACTTTCCATAAACTCTTTTCGACTCCTGCCGAAGATGAATTCCCCGATAATTTTGAATAAAGGACGGTATGAAAATGATCATCATTAAAAATGTGCATATCATTTCCCCTGCTGACGCTCTTGATACCACAGACAATGTCTATATCAGAAACGGCGTTTTTTCCGAACCGTTCAAAGAAGATTCGGCTGAGATCATTGACGGTGCAGGACTTTGTGCAGTTCCGGGACTCGTTGACCTTCATGTTCATCTGCGTGATCCCGGTCAGACACAAAAAGAAGATATTATAACGGGCTGCAGAGCAGCAGCGGCAGGCGGTGTGACAAGTCTGCTTGCCATGCCCAATACAGTCCCTGCCGCTGACACTTCCGAAACTGTCAGATATATCCTTGACAAAGCCCAGAATGCAGATGCTCATGTCTATGTTGTCGGTGCGATCACTCACGGTCTGAAAAGCCAGACTCCTACCAATATACAGTCTCTTTACCATGCAGGCATAGCTGCCCTTTCCGATGACGGCAGACCTGTCGAAAATACCGCCTTCATGGTGGATGCCATGAAAAAAGCCGCCGAACTCAATATTCCTGTGACGGCTCACTGCGAAGATCCCTATCTTGCAGGCGGTAAAGTGAATGAGGGCAAAATGTCCGAAATGCTCGGTGTCAGGGGAATGCCTGCCGCCGCCGAAGATGCGGGTACAGCAAGGGAGATTGCCCTTGCAGAAGCCTATGACCTGCCCATACATATCTGTCATGTCAGCACAGCGACTTCTGCCGCCATGATCAGAGATGCCAAAAAACGTGGCGTGAAAGTCACTGCCGAAACCGCTCCGCACTATATCACTCTCACGGAGGAGGCTCTTGCCACTCGTGATGCCGATTACAGAATGAATCCGCCATTGAGAACCGAAAAAGACCGTCTTGCCATGATAGAGGCTCTGCTTGACGGCACCATTGACGCAATTGCCACAGACCATGCACCCCATACCGTTCAGGAAAAAGCCGATTTTGTCAATGCCCCCAACGGCTCTATCGGCATGGAAACGTCTTTTTCTGCCTGCTATACCGTTCTTGTCAAAAGCGGCAAAATGACCGTTTCACAGTTGGTCGATAAAATGTCCTGCACCCCTGCCAAAATCCTTCATATCCATGCAGGGACACTTGCAGTCGGTCAGCCTGCGGATATCATGCTTTTTGATCCCAATGAAGAATGGACTGTCGATACGGAAAAACTGCACGGCAAATCCAAAAATACGCCTTTCAAGAATATGACGCTCACTTCCAAAGTGAAACTCACTGTTTGCGGCGGCAAAATCGTTTTTAATGAGGAATGAGGAATTAGGAATGATTCTCACACTCGAAAAAATAAAAAGGAGTTTGAGGGGTTTGCGGAAAACTCCACTCTCTACTCTCCAAACTCCACTCTAAAAATAAAGGAGAAGATAAATATGTCATTTGACAGACTGATTGACGGAATCGTAAAAATGCAGAATCCCACAGTGGCAGGTCTTGATCCGAAACTTGACTTTATCCCCGACTATATAAAAGAGAATGCCTACATGGAACACGGCAAAACTTTGGAGGGTGCGGCGGCGGCTCTCTTTGAGTTCAACAAGGGACTTATTGATGAATTGTGTGATATCGTACCTGCCGTAAAGCCACAGGCGGCTTACTATGAAATGTACGGCTGGAACGGTGTTCACGCTCTTCAAAAAACCATTGAATATGCAAAAGACAAGGGTATGTTCGTCATCACGGACGGCAAGAGAAATGACATCGGCACAACGATGGAAGCCTATGCAAAAGCACATCTCGGCATTACGGACGTTGACGGCGAAAAAATCGAATCTTTCGGTGCAGACGCTCTCACAGTCAATGGTTATCTCGGCACCGATGGCGTAAAGCCCGTTCTTGACGTATGCAAGGATTCCGATAAGGGCTTGTTCATACTTGTAAAGACTTCCAACAAATCTTCCGGCGAACTGCAGGACAGAATTTTCGACGACGGCAAGACCGTTTACAGAACCATGGGCGATATGTGTGAAAGCTGGGGCAGGGAACTTCCCGGCCAATACGGCTATTCAGGCGTAGGTGCGGTTGTCGGTGCAACTTATCCCCAACAGTTAGGCGAACTCCGCAAAGCCCTGCCGCATACATTTTTCCTCGTACCCGGATACGGTGCACAGGGCGGCGGTGCGGCTGACGTTGCACCTGCTTTTGACGGCAGAGGTCTTGGTGCGATTATCAATTCCTCCCGTGGAATCATGTGTGCATGGAAAAAAGAAGTCGGCATTGAACCCAGAAATTACGCACAGGCGGCAAGGCGTGAAGCCCTCCGTATGCGTGATGAAATCGTGGCTTATATCGGTCAAATCAAAAAGTAAATTTCCACTCAAAAAAGGAGTTCAGACAAAATGGAAAAAGTGATGCAGGTCGAGAAAATCGACAACTATTCCGAACAGATCGTCAAAAGAAAAATGTCGTCAACAAAAGTTACCTCTTTGGTTCTGTCTATTGCGGGTATCATTCTTCTGATAGGTTTAAGCATTTATCTTTCGGGCTATTTCAACTGGCTGGTACCTGTTGCCCTGCTGTTTCTCGGACTCGGAATCTATTGTTCCGTCATTCTCATCAAAAATTCGGGTATCGAATATGAATACACCTGCGTTGTCGGTGAAATGAGAATCGACAAAATCAAAGGCAAGTCCAAACGTAAAAAAATAAGCGTCTTTGACGTGAAAGCCGTTGATGATATCGGCAAATATATCGACAGCAAAACAGGCAATAAAAATGTCGATAAATCGAAATTCGATTTGGTCCTCAAGGCGGCAGA
>CAMHPW010000112.1 GCA_946187095.1 uncultured Clostridia bacterium
AATGGTAATATTATCTATGAATTAATTTATGGTACTGGAAAAGTAAAAGAATATGATAATGATTATAAATTAAAATCTTTACCTGATATTTCTAATTGGAATACTAATAATGTTATTGATATAAATTGTCAATTTCAATGTAACAAAAATGTTTTTTCAGGTACTTTAAATATGGAGGAGATGAATGAATTGGAAGATGAAAAAATCATAGAATTATTTTTCAGACGTTCCGAAAATGCCATCAGCGAACTTTCCAAAAAATATGAAAAGTTATGCATGACGGTTTCCATGAATATTCTCGGCAACAGGGAAGATGCGGAAGAATGTATCAATGATACCTATTTAGGCGTATGGAATGCCATACCGCCTCAAAAGCCCGATAATCTCACGGCTTTTATCTGTAAAGTAGCCCGTAATCTTTCACTCAAAAAAAGTGCTTATAATTCAGCCGAAAAGCGTCAGGGAAATTACGGTGTCTGCATTGACGAACTTTCCGAATGTATCCCTGCCGTACATACCGTCGAATCCGAAACGGAATCCGCCGAACTTTCCGAAATCGTCAACCGATTCATTTCCACTCTTGATAAGACAAATCAGTTTTTATTTGTCAGACGCTATTTCTTTTCGGATTCCTATGAAAGCCTTGCAAAGCATACAGGCATGAAAGAACAGGCGATTCGTACACGTCTTTCAAGAATCCGCTCGAATCTGAAAATTTTTCTTGCACAACAGGAGGTACTTTGATATGAACGGAAAGAATCTATTCAACGCCGTCGGCAATATTGATGACAAGTATATATCGGAATTTGCCGACACCTCACGCTTTAAAAAGAAAATTCCCTTTTTCCTTTCACCGAAATTCTATTCGGGCATAGCCGCTGTTTTCGTGATAGGAATTGCCGTTGTGATTGCCCTGCAGATGAACAACAATTCTATTGACATTCAAAACAATTCTGTGCATAATAATGATAATGCCGCACTTTCGCAAACAAGTCAAAATTCCTCTCCATCTCCGACAATTCCGTACAGCAATAAAGCCGACAATACACAGACAAATACTGCCGATACGGACAATGCCTATGCGGAAGAACCACATGATAACGATCCCAAAAGCGAGGGCGAACAAGTTCATGACACACTTTTCGCCATGAAAGTGTATGCCGCCGAAACACCCGAAAATATGTCAAAAAATGATATTGTCAAAATAAAGGGCGATTTCAACCCTCTTATGAGTTCGTCCGTCGGAATCGGTATCGAATTTGAGATAACTCCCTATGAACCCGTGACACTTCAAGCCGAAAGCGGTCATTTTATGACATGGAATCAGGACAGCGGTGAGATCACAGAACTCGGCTCGACTTTCAGCGTTTCAGAAACGACTGATTTTTTCTGGACGTTTAACGGCGAAACCAAAGATACTTTCATCAAAGTAGCAAACGGCGATTCCGTTCTCTCCGTAATAAAAATTTCGTATGATGAAAATTCCAATTATTTCTATGCGGAAATGACGGAATAAACTTAAAAATCTTTAAGGGTAACTTCATAAATTGTTTTTAGAAGATATTTAATTTGTTAGCACATTTTCAGAAATTCTGAGTTATAATATAACCATCGAAAGCAAACAAAACAAAATACAAGTTAAATCGGAGGTAACTGCTATGGAAGACAACAGAAATTTTGAAAACATATATGACCATGAAAGAACCGTATATCCCGAATATACACAGCCTCAGCCCGAACCGGAAGTATATCATGAAGTGTATTCCGCCGGTCAGGACACGGCACCGTTTCCGCCTGTTTATGAAAATATCTACAGCGAAACCGTTCCCGAACCCGTGACGGCAAAGCCTAAAAAAAGCAGGAAAAATGCCGCATTGATTGCAGGCACTTTGGCATTGGCACTTTGCGTGGGATTCGGCGGCGGCGTACTCGGTTCCTATGTCGGCGGCGGTAAGACTGTTACCAAAACCGTGATACAGCCTGCAGGCACATCTGTCAATGCACAGACAACGGAGGGCAAGGATTCCGGTCTGAATGTGATTCAGGCTTCAAAATCCGACAGCACTCCCACGACTATTGAAGAAGTTGTCAATAAAGTGAAGGATTCCGTTGTCGAGATCACGACAGAAACTACCAAATACGGCACTTTCTACGGACAGTATATTTCACAGGGGGCAGGCAGCGGTGTCATTATCTCCTCTGACGGCTATATCATTACCAATAATCACGTTATCGAAGATGCTACAAGCGTCAAAGTCACTCTCACGGACGGCAATTCCTATGATGCAAAGGTCATCGGCACAGATGCCACTCTCGATATCGCTCTCATTAAGATTGAAGCTGACGGTCTTCAGGTGGCAGCTCTCGGCTCTTCGGCTGATCTCAAGGTAGGCGAAACTTCCATCGTGATCGGCAATCCCCTCGGACAGCTCGGCGGCACCGTGACTCACGGCATTATCAGTGCTTTGAACCGCTCCATACAGCTTGACGGCAAAACAATGGAACTTCTCCAGACAGATGCCGCTATCAATCCCGGCAATTCGGGCGGCGGTCTGTTTGACAGTGAAGGCAATCTTGTCGGAATCGTTGTAGCAAAATCCACCAGTTCTTCCGACGGAACTTCTCTGGAAGGTCTTGGATTCGCCATTCCGATTGACAATATCAAGGCAGTTCTCGGCGATCTTAAGACTAACGGTCATGTGGCAAGACCTGTACTCGGTGTCACTGCCGTTGATGTCCTTGACGATACGACTGCCGCAAGATACAATGTCGAGAAACAGGGTGTCTATATCTATTCCATCACGGACGGAAGTGCTGCCGATAAAGCCGGTCTGATGGTCGGTGACTGCGTCCTGAAAATAGACGATAAAGCTATCGGTTCCAAAGAAGAATTGGCAAGTACCATATCTGCACATAAAGTCGGTGATGAAGTGAAAATCCTCATTTACCGTGACGGCAGGGAACAGACTCTGACAGCCGTTCTGGAAGAAAGTGCTGCCGAAACTACCCAGAGAAACAGCAACAATTTCAATAAAAACGGCGGCAATTCCTCCAATAACGGCAATTATTACGGCTATCCCGACAACATTGAGGACTGGATCAGATTCTTTGGATAATTCTTTCAAAAAACAATTGACATCTTGCTGAAAACAGTGTATAATTACAGAAGATAAATGCTTGATTTCATCCGTTTTTCTTAATTCATAGTTTTCTCCTCTTTTGTGATAAGCCGCATTCTTTCGGGGAGTGCGGCTTCTTTTCCATTAAAAATCGTTTCAAGGAGTTTTTTCCATGCGTACAGACAAGATCAATTATTATCTCGACATTGCCGAAACAGTGCTTGAACGGGGTACCTGTTTAAGAAGAAATTACGGTGCAATCATCGTCAACAATGACCAGATCATCTCGACAGGCTATGTGGGTGCCCCCCGTGGCAGAAAAAACTGCATTGACATGGGAATCTGTGTCAGAGAAAATCTCAAAGTCCCCAGAGGCGAAAGATATGAACTGTGCCGTTCCGTCCATGCCGAACAGAATGCCATCATACACGCTTCCCGTGAGAATATGATCGGTGCAACGCTCTATCTTGTCGGCAAGGATGCCGGAACAGGTGCCTATGTCGAAAATGCCTCTGCGTGTTCCATGTGCAAGCGTATGATCATCAATGCAGGCATTGAAAAAGTCATCATCCGCAATTCCAAAGAGAAATATACTGTTGTCGAGGTCAGTGACTGGATTATCAATGATGAATCCCTTTCGGGCGTTTTCGGCTACTGAATTTCTGCCGTTCTGATTGAAAACAGAACGGTTTTTTGCTTTATATATCCGAAAAATTAAATTATTGCATAATTTCCTAAGAAAAATTTTGTTTTTTTTGAAAATTTTTTCAAAAAACAATAGCAATTTTTTAAATGATATGTTATAATATTTCCAGACAACCAAGTCAAAATTTTTAAATCATATAGGAGGTAATTTCCAATGGCTAAAAAATGGGTATACCTTTTCAGCGAAGGTAATGCTAACATGCGTGAGCTGCTCGGCGGTAAGGGTGCCAACCTTGCAGAAATGACAGGTTTGGGACTTCCTGTTCCCCAGGGCTTCACAATTTCAACAGAGGCTTGTACACAGTATTATGAAGACGGCAGAAAGATCAATGATGAGATTCAGGCTCAGATCATGGAGTACATCACAAAGATGGAAGAGATCACCGGCAAAAAATTCGGTGACAAAGAAAATCCTCTCCTCGTTTCCGTCCGTTCCGGTGCAAGAGCTTCCATGCCCGGTATGATGGATACTATCCTCAACCTCGGTCTTAATGAAGAAGTTGTTGAAGTTATCGCTGCCCAGTCAGGCAACCCCCGTTGGGCTTGGGACTGCTACAGAAGATTTATCCAGATGTTCTCCGACGTTGTTATGGAAGTCGGCAAGAAATACTTTGAAGAACTTATCGACAAGATGAAAGCTAAAAAAGGCGTTAAGCAGGACGTTGAACTCGATGCCAATGACCTGAAAGAGCTTGCTAATCAGTTCAAGGCTGAATATAAGGCGAAAATCGGTGAAGATTTCCCGTCCGATCCGAAAGTACAGCTCATGGAAGCGATCAAAGCCGTATTCCGTTCATGGGATAACCCCAGAGCTAACGTATACCGCCGTGACAATGATATCCCGTATTCATGGGGTACAGCCGTAAACGTACAGTCAATGGCATTCGGCAACATGGGTGATGACTGCGGTACAGGCGTTGCCTTTACCCGTGATCCCGCTACAGGCGACAAGGGCTTGTTCGGTGAATTCCTGACCAATGCTCAGGGTGAAGACGTTGTTGCAGGCGTTCGTACTCCGATGAAGATTCAGGAAATGGCTGACAAGTTCCCCGAGGCTTTCGCACAGTTTGAAAAAGTTTGTGCAACTCTCGAAGAACACTACAGAGATATGCAGGATATGGAATTCACCGTTGAACACGGCAAGCTCTATATGCTCCAGACCAGAAACGGCAAGAGAACTGCAAAAGCAGCTCTTAAAATAGCAGTTGACCTCGTTGAAG
>CAMHPW010000113.1 GCA_946187095.1 uncultured Clostridia bacterium
GTATAGATGTGCTTGATATCTGTCCGTAGCACAGTTGGATAATGCATCAGACTCCGACTCTGAAGATCAAGGGTTCGACTCCCTTCGGGCAGGCTCGTAGCGATCCTGCATCTTACTTTGACAGTAGGATGCAGTTTTTTTGCATCAAAAGCCCGATTGAACGGATACAACATAAAAAATCTTCCTCAAACTCCAAAATTTTTCAGTAAGGACAAATTATTTTTTTGTAAAGATATTGACTTCTTGCAGTGAAATGAGTTAAAATTAAAGGTGTTACTGCGAAATATGGATTGGGGAATGATAAAAATGAAGAAGGTTTTTACAGCGATTCTGCTTTCACTGTCCGCAGCATTTCTTGTGGGCTGCACCAATACACAAAAAACGAATTCATCCGTTTCATCTGTGCCTGAATCAAGCGTGGTCTCGTCTGAAATACAGGGATCACAGGAAAAATCCGATGACGAAAAATCTGTTAGTGAGAAATCTGCTGATGGAAAATCCGCTGACGAGAAATCGACCGGCGAAAAATCTGCTGATGAAAAGTCCGTTGATGAAAAATCCGATGCTGAATCATCAGAAGAAAATTCCGATGAGGGATCATCAGAGGAAGAAAAATCTGATGCCGAATCATCAGAGGAAGAAAATTCCGATGAAGAATCATCAGAGGAAGAAAGTATTGAACATGAACCCCTTTTGAGTTTCAAGCTGCAGATCGATGATGTGATCTATCAACTGCCCTTTGATTCCGTTGAACTCAGGGACAACGGCTATTATCTCACCAAGGACGGCGAAGTGGAACCGCAGACATACAGCAGAAGCCTTGAATGGAAAAATGATTACGGAAATACGATCATCACACAGCTCTGGAACCCCTCGGACAAGAAAAAAGAATACAATGACTGTGAAGTAGGCTCTGTCGAGATCAAACTCGGTGAAAAACTGGATGTCGTTATGCCGGGCGGCTTTGTCTTTGACCTTGATGTAACGCCCGATATGATCAAGGAACAGTACGGTGAGCCTGAATCCGAACACATCTACAATGATTATGTCACTCTCAGATATAAAGTTGACCTTTCACAGAGCGTTGAATTTTTCGTATATACCAATGAGGAATATGCCAAATTTTCCTCCGTCACCATCAAGAATTTTTCATAAAGCAGAAAGCCCTCCGAAATCCAGGGGGCTTCTTTTTTGTAGACCTTATACAATTTTTATCAAAAATAATTCAAATTACAGTTGAAAAAAATAGTCATGTAATATATAATAAATGGTAGATCAGGCTGAAAGTATTTTCGGAACGGAGGTAAATTTTATCGTAAACGGAGGTAAATTCTTATGACATTGACTAAAAAATGTATCGCTGAATGTATCGGCACATTCGTACTCGTATTTTTCGGCTGCGGCACGGCTGTTGCAGTCGGCTGCAACGGTGCAGAACCCAATGCCGCCTATCTCATGACGGCTCTTGCATTCGGTCTTGTAATCGTAGCCATGGCATTCTCTATCGGAAACATTTCCGGCTGCCACATCAATCCGGCTGTATCTCTCGCCATGTTCATGAGCAAGAAAATGACCGGCAAGGAATTCGCTGCTTATGCAGGCTCACAATTCATAGGCGGTCTTGCGGGCGGAATGTTCCTTACATTCTTCTTTGATACCAAAACAGGTCTTGGCACAAACGGTGTCTATGCAGACAATATCTGGGCAACTCTCTTTATCGAGATCATTCTCACATTCGTATTCATTATTGCAATACTCGGCGTTACTTCCAAAATCTCCAACGGCTCTGTAGCAGGCATCGTGATCGGTCTTACACTCGTACTCGTTCATATTTTCGGAATCCACTTCACAGGCACTTCCGTCAATCCCGCAAGGAGCTTCGGTCCTGCCGTATTTGCAGGCGGTGCCGCTTTCGCAAATGTATGGATATTCATTATTGCTCCTCTTGTCGGTGCAGCCCTTGCCGCTCTTGTATACAACTATCTGGCAGACGGTCAGGCAAAAGAAGAACCTGCTGAAACAGCATCCGCTCCTGCCGCCGCTCCTGCAAGAACTTCCGCTCCCAGAAGAAGCAACAGGAAAAAAAGAAGATGATCCTGTTCCGTACAAAATCCTTTCAGCCAAAAAAGACAAACGACAGAAATCGATCTGCCGTTTGTTTTTTTACGCCTGTAAATGTGCAAATCCGAAAATTGCACAAAAACTGTCTATGCGGCTGTCGCCGCATTTATACTCGAATGTAAAAACATTGAGCAGGCGTGTAGCGGTATCGGATTTTATAATAGCCTGATAATCCAACATCAAATATAAAGGAAATTCTATTTGCTCAATGTTTTAGGTCATTGGTATAACCTCTCCGCCTCGCTGCGCTCGTCACCTCCCCTAATTTTAGAGGCGGTGACGGAACGACGATTCTTCAAAAAAGCCGAAATTCCATCGAACTCACGTTAGGTACAATTATCTTCGCCTGCCTTTGCCGTATATCACCAAGCCTGTTTCTCAGACACTATTTTCCCGTAAAGCTGTCTTTGCACTGACTGCGGCTGAGCAGCCGTTCCGTCATCACGGAGGATATCAGGGCAAGTGCCTTTTCCTCTGCGATCTCCGCAAGCTCAAAGAAATTTTCCTGATGCATTTTGCCGTCCGTCTGTGAATGCCACTCTTTATGTGACATATTGGCATAGTCAAATGACAGATCGGGATATGCCGTTCTCATGATCGGCGAAAGCACAGGGCTGATGCCCAATATCCTTTCCCCTAAAATAACAGCCTGCTTCTTGAGAGACCATCTGTCATTGAGCATGACAAGGCTGTGATGCCAGTCCTTCTGCACCTGCACAAGCTCCTCTGTGCCGATATCTTCATTGAAATACGAAAGTATGAATCCATGCCACATCTGTGCGATCTCCTGATTGACTTTTTCTTTGAGAGGGGCTGTTGACTGCAGCCGAAAGGACGATATCTTCATCTTTCTTTCATATCTCAGAAAAAGGCTGTCCAGATTTGCCTCTATCTGATTATGGCATACGGAATTGAGCTTTTCGGGATACAGTTCCTCCATGACATCGGAAAAATATATCACAAACGGATGTACTGTCGAATCAAATGCATAATGCGTGATGAATCCGAGTGCATAGCTCATTGCCGCATCACTCTGATGACTCCTTGCGTAGCCGATGAAATAATTGATCATTTTATCCGCATTCATGTTATGCGTTTTTGTGCCGTAATCCTTCAGGCTCCTGCCTTTCTGATAGGGCATTGCCCTGTGAAGAAAAAATATGTCAGGACCGCACGCTCCCCACAAAAACGCTGTACGGTCAATATCAAGCTGCGGCTGGTATTCAAGCAGAGCGGCATACACCCTCTCCGCAAGCAGATAATGCGATACTGCTGCCGGCATTTTTTACATCTCCTTTAATCAAGAACGGTCAGTCTGGCGATCTTCCCCATCAGTTTCTTTGTACCCACGCTGTCAAAGGCGATCTCCAGCATACAGTCTGATGCCATCGGTCTGACACTGATGATAACACCCTCTCCGAAAGTATTATGCATCACTTTCATGCCCACTGTATAATTGATCATGACAGGCTTGTTGGAAAAAGAAGAAGTGATCACTTTACTGCTTGCAATATCCGCCCGCCTCATTGCCTTCGGTTCAGGAATATCAGGATCGGGATTTCGGATTCTCTCACGCTGTTTGTTTTCAATGATCTCTTCGGGCAGTTCCGAAAGGAATCGTGACGGTCTGTTTCTTGTGGAATGACCGAAAAGCATACGGCTGTCGGAATGGATCAGCCAGAGATTTTTCTTCGCCCTTGTGATCGCAACATAGGCAAGCCTTCTTTCCTCCTGCATATCGCCGTCTGCCATGACCGCCTGAAAGCCGGGAAAAATATTATCCTCCATGCCCGGAAGAAAGACATTTTCAAATTCCAGTCCCTTTGCTGAATGTACTGTCATCATGACAACGGCATCTTCCTGTTCGGCATAGGAATCGATATCCGTCAGAAGTGCCGTATATTCCAGAAATCCCTGTATCGATGCATCTGCCCCTGCTTCCTTTTCATACTGGATAATATTCGTTGTCAGTTCATGCACGTTTTCAACGGCATTTTCGCCTTTGTCACTTGCCATTCGGATAAACGGCTCATAGCCCGTAAGTTTGATCAGCCTTTCATACATATCGGATATCTTTTCACCGTCATCAAGCATTTCTTTCATGTCGTTGATGATTTTCACGAAATTGCCGATCTTTTCGGCACTCTTGGAAAGTACGTCATACTGACGGGCATTTTCCATGACTTCAAACATACTTGTATTATTCTGAATGCCGATCTCCTCGATCTGTGAGATCGTCCTGTCGCCTATGCCACGCTTGGGGATATTGATGATCCTTTTCAGCCTGTTGTTGTCGCTTGAATTGCTGATGATATTCAGATATGCCATCATATCCCTGATTTCCCTGTATTCAAAGAACTTTCTGCCGCCTATGATCTTATACGGCACTTTCGCATGGAGAAAAGCCCTTTCCAGCGACTGTGACTGTGAATTCATCCTGTAAAGTACGGCATAGTCCGAATATTTGGCACCGTTCTCAACGGCGGCTTTGATCGTATTGACAATAAACCTGCCCTCGTCCTGTTCATCGGATGCTTTATAGGAAATAATTTTATTGCCCGTATCATTACGAGTCCAAAGACTTTTTTCATGCCTTTCGGTGTTGTTTTTGATCACACTGTTGGCGGCATTAAGTATATTTTTAGTGGAACGGTAATTCTGTTCGAGCTTCACGACTTTGGCATTTTCATAGTCCTTTATCATTGATGGAGTTTCCTCAGAATAACAAACTTTTATACCTGTAGGAAAACAAATTGTTGCTGCTAAATTATTTAATTCTAAATTTTTTGTGTCTTTTAGTGGATAACGGGCGATTATTTCTGGTTTCATGGCGGGTAATATGGAACATTCACTATGACCACAGGGGGATGCGAAAGATTGACTTTTTTCTATAACTTTACCATCTTTTTGAGGAAAT
>CAMHPW010000114.1 GCA_946187095.1 uncultured Clostridia bacterium
AAAAATATATGCCAAATGGTTCATGCGGTGTTATTTCATTTGGTGTAAAGGGCGGCAGGGAAAAGGCAATGCAGTTCATGGATAATCTGGATATGATAAAGCTGGTTATACACGTTGCAGATGCAAGAACCTGTGCATTGCACCCTGCAAGCACTACGCACAGACAGTTGAATGACCAACAGCTTGAGGACTGCGGAGTAAAGCCGAATCTTATCAGAATGTCTGTCGGCATTGAATATGTAGATGACATCATAGCCGATATTAAACAGGCATTGGATAAAATTTAACTTGAAATGAAAAAAATGTCATTTTTCTTGTATAAACCACTTGATATTTGGGTTTATAATGTGATATAATGATACACGTTAGGGGTGTGATCATATATGGCAAGTACAAACCTGAACGTCAGAGTAGATGAAGACGTTAAGAAAAACGTGGAAGTAGTTCTTGATGAACTCGGACTGAATATGTCAACGGCAGTAAATATGTTTTTGAGAGCCGTGATCCGTGAAGACGGCATACCTTTCAGAGTTTACCGCAAGAAATCCGAGGAAGAACAGGCTTAAAAGTATGAAACAGGGCAGAATTCCCTCATTCTGTCCTGTTTTTGTGCTACAGTCAGCAGAAAAGGAGCGGATGGAATGGAGAATGTCAGACGTAAGAAAATAAAATGGTGGCTCATACCTGTAGGCATGATCGTCTTACTGATTTTCATTGTGATAGGATATGTATTATATGTAGTGGCAAGCTACAGCAGGATAGATGACAGACAGCCGCTTGACGTTGAAGGCAAGTCAAAGGCGGATGTGTTCCTGCTTGACAAAGAGTATAAGGCAGTGACATATAACATAGGATTCGGTGCCTACACACAGGATTACACATTTTTCATGGACGGCGGCACACAGTCATGGGCAAAGTCAAAGGAAAGCGTGATCAGCTGCATTGACGGTGATATCGCTTTGCTGAATGAATATCAGCCTGATGTGATACTGCTGCAGGAAGTGGATTTTGATTCAACGAGAAGTTATCATGTCGATGAAGTCAGTCAGATACGCAGTGCATTCACGGATATGTCGCATACGCTTGCAGTCAATTATCATTCGCCGTTTTTGTTCTATCCGCTGACACAGCCTCACGGGGCATCCAATGCAGGCTTGCTGACTCTCAGCAATGTGCAGATACAGTCGGGACTTCGCCGCAGTCTGCCGATATCGGAGGGAATGTCGAAATATATCGACCTTGACCGCTGCTATTCGATAAACAGGCTCAATGTTGAAAACGGAAAGGAACTTGTTTTGATAAACGTACATACATCGGCTTACGGAGTGGAGGGAGATTTGCAGAAGCAGCAGCTGATCATGCTTTTCGACGATATGAAAGAGGAATATGAAAAAGGCAATTATGTGATATGTGCAGGTGATTTCAATCACGATTTCACGGGAGATTCCAAAGAGGCATTCAATGAAACAGTGCCGGAAGAATACACATGGGCGGCGGCATTTCCCGATGAACTGATACCCGAACATTTCAGCAAGCTGACAGACTATGCAGATGGGATGACGATCCCGTCATGCCGGAATGCCGATAAGCCCTATGATGAAAATAATTTTACCCTGACGGTTGACGGCTTTATTATTTCCGATAATGTCACTCCGACATATATGAATGTCATAGACAATCAGTTTTTATACAGCGACCATAATCCCGTTGAACTGAGGTTTCGGCTCGGATAAAAAAATAACAGGACAGAATTTTTCGTTCTGTCCTGTTTTGTTTTACTCAGAGAGAGGAAAATCCGAAGCTGTTGACAATGGCTTCGAGTTTTTCATTGTTGGCACACATCGGACAGCGGTTAGGCTTGTAGCTGTCATAATCGCCAAGGTCGTTGGGATCGAATACGGAATTGACGGGATGACCGTCACATTCGTCAACCGTTGCAAAGATAGCCGATACGCCGACAACTTTTCCGCCGTAGTAATTCACGGCATCAATGGCGGCTAAAGCACTTTTGCCTGTTGTGACGGAGGCGGCAACGATCAGAACGTGTTTGTTCTGTATCATGGGGACGAGATTGTCACGGAACATGAGCTGACCGCCCGTGATGAATTCGGGAGATATGATATAGATCGTCTGATGTGCATTCATGTTGATGTAATAGTCTTTGGTCAGTTCGTTTGCAATACACGCTCCGACAACTTCCATGCCGTCAATGCAGAGGATCGTGTCGATGATCGTATTGGTCTGATAATTTGTCACAAGGTCCTGTGCAAGAGCCTTTGCTTCGGAAAGTCTTGTTTTTTGCGTGGTCACATCGATAAAATAGTTGGTGTGACTGTGCATGGTGGCGAAATGCCCTTTCTGTACACGCAGGAAAAGATTCGGATTTTTGGTTCTTATTTTGAGTTCCTTTGCCATAAAATTCACCTCGGAAAAAAATTTTTGAGTAACATACTATAAATGAGCAAATTTGAAAGTTGTACCAAAACCGTCTATGCGGCTGTCGCCGCATTTAACCTCTCCGTCACCGCCTGCGGCGGTGCCACCTCTCCTGAAATCAGGGGAGGCAAGCCGACTTTTTGCCTTGTGGTCAGTCTATGACTTGCGGCAGATATCCTTGCCTCTTCTTCGTAAGGAGAGGGGGACCGCCGCAGGCGGTGGCGGAGAGGTCGGGAACTTGCCAATATTTGTGCAGTTTCACGAAATTTCAGAAATTTGCTCGTAACATAAATATATTACCCTATTTTGAGCAGGAAATCAAGAATTTTTATGTCACGAAACGGAAATATTATAAAATGAGGAATATTCGCTGCTGTCTCATGATTCCTAATTCCTCATTTCTCTTGAATTGTGACGAAAAACATTGTATAATCGGCAGTATGAACTGATGAAAGGAAATGGTAATGAGAGAAAATATATTGGAACCCATCGGGGAATATTTCAGAAAGACGGATAAATTGTTCTGGCTTCTGATATTGGCATTATCGCTGACAGGCTGTATGCTGATCGCAAGTCAGCAAAGGCTGGACAGCGTGGATTTCCTGAAAACACAGATCATCGCTGTAAGTGTGGGAATGATTTGTGCCGTAGGAATATCTGTGATCAATTACAATACGATAGGAAAATTCTGGTATATCACAGGCGGAACGGCAGTTCTTCTGATGATACTCGTATTTTTCATAGGCATGAGGATAGATGGAACAGATGATACAGGCTGGATCAGGCTGCCTTTCGGAATGACGTTTCAGCCGTCCGAATTCGTGAAGATATGCTTTATCGTGACGTTTTCAAAGCATCTGGCATATCTTGCGGAAAAAGACAGGCTCCACAGCTTTGTGGGAGTGATGACTCTTGTCATTCACGGTGCGGTACCTGTTGTACTGATACATTTTCAGGGAGATGACGGAGCAGCACTGGTATTTGCCCTGATGTTTCTCGTCATGAGCTTCGCTGCAGGCGTGCAGATCAGATATTTTATCCTGTCATGCATAGCGGCAGTATGTGCTGTGCCGCTGCTGTGGACGGTCATTCTCAACAATGAACAGAAAAACAGGCTGACAGCTTTATTCAGCAGTGATGATGCAATGTTCAGGACATACGGCTGGCAGCAGTATCAGGGGAAAGTTTCCATCGCATCGGGCGGCATCTTCGGAAAGGGACTTTTCAACGGTCCGAGAGTGGCAAGGGATATCGTGCCGTATCAGGAAAATGACTTTATCTTTACCGTTGCAGGTGAAGAACTGGGCCTGATCGGCTGTACGGTGATACTTTTATTATTTGCCGCCATGCTTTTCAGGCTGCTCAAAAATTCCGCCCGATCAGGAAATGCACTGGGAAAAAATATCTGTATCGGATTTTTTGCCCTGACAGGCGTACAAATATTGGTGAATTTAGGCATGGTATTGGGAATACTGCCCGTTGTGGGAATTACTTTGCCGTTTGTAAGTTCGGGCGGTTCATCTGTCATGTGCTTATACATGGGAGCAGGGCTTGTGCAGAGTGTCTATATGCATCCAACTTATGAAGAAAATTTGTCCGTAAAGCTCAAAGACAGAAAATACCACAAAGTTTTTGTGTAATCAGCACGAAAATTCTATAAAAAAACTGTTGACATAAACAAAATTTTCTTTTATTATGTATCTTGTAACTTGAGTAAAAAAAGGAGACGTGTTTTTGAATGTCAGCAGATGCCGACAGTTTTAAATTTTTTGGTTCATTGGGGGGAATGATCACAGTAAGTCTGATCGTGATTTTTGGATCGGTGATGTGTTTTTTCTGTTCACTTTTGGAGTACTCCGTAAGATATGCGGGGGATCTGAAGCATACAAGTGAAGACGATGAAAAAAAACGTGCCAAAGCCGAAAAAATACAGGATGATTCGGAGAAATATCAAAACTCCGCCCACATTGGATTTTTGCTGAATTTTGCTGCAGTGATGATGTTCTCATGTGTGGGATATATCCCCTTTGTGAAAATGCTGTTTTCCGAAACGGGAGATGTCTTGGGAAACGTCCTTGCATGGCTGATCACGGGCTTGTTCGTATTTCTGATAACGGCAGTGTTGGGAAGATATCTGCCCGAAAGATTCGCATTTTTCGAGCCTGAAAATATCCTTGCAAAATATGCGGGATTCTTCACGGCAGTATCCGCTTTGATGTCACCGCTTGCTTTTGTGTGTTCGGGAATATCTCACGGAATCTCAAAAATTTTCGGCAGAGGTTCGTCAGCGGATGCCAAAAGCAAAACGGAAGAAAAAATTCTCATGATGGTAGACGAAGGAGAGGAAAACGGCAGCATCGAAGAAAATACAAAAAGCATGATAGAAAATGTGTTTGATTTTGATGACACGACTGTCGGGGAGATCATGACGCACAGAAAGGATATCGTTGCAGTCGAGGATAATGCAAAGATAAAAGATTTGACAAAAATTGCTATTAAAAGCGGCTGTTCACGCATACCGGTCTACCATGAGGATATCGATAATATTACAGGAATTATATATGTGAAAGACCTGCTGAAATTTGTCAGCAC
>CAMHPW010000115.1 GCA_946187095.1 uncultured Clostridia bacterium
GATTTTCTTTTGAGATTGAATAACCGGAACGCCCAGGATTGCCGTCAGAAGGTTTGTTTGAATCAGCTTTCAGTTTTTTGGAGATAGCTTTCATATTCGGCATAAGCAGCTTTTGCGGCGGCTTTTATTTCTTTCAGAGAAATGCCGTCAAAGTAGTTTGTGAATTGTTCATAAATTTTTTTAGGGAAGTCTTTCGGACGGTGAATCCCCACGAATTCATGGAACAGTTTCACGCCCTGAATATCTTTGGCATAGGAGTAAATGACTTCGGGATAGTAGGCAACGACAGGGCAGTTATAGTGATTATCGCCCAAATCTTCATCAAAGTTGTAGGACATACAGGGATAGAAAATGTTGGTAATGCCGTTGTCGAGAAGCCATTGAACATGACCATGCATGAGTTTGGCAGGGAAACACACGGTATCCGAAGGGATTGTCTGCTGACCGTGAAGATACAGCTTTCTGTTGGAGAACGGGGAAGTGATGACTTCAAATCCGAGTTCAGTCAAAAATGTATACCAGAAAGGCAACAGTTCAAACATATTCAAGCCCAGAGGGATACCGATTTTGCCACGTTTGCCCTGTTTGGGAGTATAGCCTTTCAAAAGCTGTAATTTATACTGATAGATATTGAAACTTTCATCGGGAGATTTTTTGGTAACGGGTTTTTCACAGCGGTTTCCTGCAATGAATTTTCTACCGTCACTGAACGTATTGACGGTCAGACGGCAGTTATTGCTGCAGCCGCCGCAGTTGATGGATTTTATCTCATGAACGAATTCGGAAAGCTGTTTGGGAGTGAGTACGGTAGATTTGGAATCGGCAGAGGATTTGGATTTGGCAAATAAAGCTGCACCGTAAGCACCCATCAAGCCCGAAATTTCGGGACGGATTACATTGGTGCCCATTTCCTGTTCAAAGGCACGGAGAACGGCATCATTTAAGAACGTACCGCCCTGCACGACGATTTTTTTACCGAGTTCACGGGGACTTGCCACACGGATGACTTTATAGAGGGCATTTTTGACAACGCTTAAACATAATCCTGCGGAGATGTCTTCAATAGTCGCACCGTCTTTTTGAGCCTGTTTCACGGAGGAATTCATAAAAACGGTACATCTTGAGCCTAAATCAACGGGCTGTTTGGCAAGGAGTCCGAGTTTGGAAAATTCTTCCGAAGAATAGCCGAGGGCATTTGCAAATGTCTGTAGGAATGAGCCGCAGCCCGAAGAACAGGCTTCATTGAGAAAGATATTGTCAATGACACCGCCACGAATCTTAAAGCATTTGATATCCTGACCGCCGATATCGATAACGAATTCGACATCGGGCATGAAACTTTTGGCGGCAGTGAGATGTGCGACTGTTTCGACAATACCGTAGTCAACGCTGAAAGCGTTTTTAATGATTTCCTCACCGTAACCCGTCACGGCAGAAGAAGTGATTTTTATATTCGGATTGATTTCATAGATATGTTCAAGGAAATTCTTGACGATAGGGACAGGATTGCCGCTGTTGGAGAGATATTCCGAATAAAGCAGGGTATTGTCTTCCGAAATGGCAACGGCTTTTACTGTGGTCGAGCCTGCATCAATGCCGATAAAGACATTTCCGTTAAAATTCTTTAAATCGCCTTTTTTCACGGTAGCTTTGGAATGTCGTTCACGGAATTCGTCAAGTTCGGCTTGCGTTCTGAAAAGAGGCTTGTTAAAGGCAAAATTGCCCGTACCCCTGTAAACTTCGATTTTTCGGATAACGCTGTCGAGATCGGCAGTTTTTTCGGCACATAAAGCCGCACCCATGGCAACGTAATAAAGGGAATTTTCGGGGCAGATACCGTTAGTTTTGAGAGCCTTGTCAAAGCCTGTACGGAGCTGAGGGATGAATGTCAGAGGACCGCCGAGATATACGATATTGCCTTTGATCTCACGCCCCTGAGCAAGTCCTGCGATCGTCTGATTCACGACAGCCATGAAAATACTTGCGGCGATATCGTTTTTCTTCGCTCCCTGATTCAGAAGGGGCTGAATATCGGTTTTGGCGAAAACACCGCAGCGAGAGGCGATTGTATATGTTTTTTCATGCTGTTCGGCAAGTTCGTTAAGCTGTTCAATGGGTACATTCAAGAGGGTAGCCATCTGGTCAATGAAAGCCCCTGTACCGCCTGCACAGGAACCGTTCATTCGGACTTCCATACCGCCTGAAAGAAACAGGATTTTGGCATCTTCACCGCCGAGTTCGATCACAACGTCTGTATCGGGAATGAAAGTTTTGGCAGCAATTCTTGTGGCATAAACTTCTTGTATGAAGTCGATACCGCAGGCATCGGCGATCCCCATACCTGCCGAACCTGACATGGCGATCACGGCATTGTCTATGTCTTTTACTTTTCGCCTTACTCTTTGGAGAAGTTCGGAAATTTTTTCGGTAATCTGAGAATAATGCCTTTCATAAATTTCATATATGATTTTGTTATTTTCATCAAGTACAACACATTTCACAGTTGTTGAGCCTATATCAAGACCGATCCTGACCATCAGAACACATCCTTTTAAATTCTTACTGCTTAAAAAGATATTATACAACAAAATTACGGCAGAAAAATTCTTTAAAAGAATAAAAATAAAATGTAATCATTGGGGAGGAAAACGGAAATTTTTACAAAAATTCTATTGACAAATATGAAAATATAGGTTAAAATGTATATAGTTTTGATAGAATGGGGTGCGGATATTGGTAAAGGTCGTTGTCGGCATAGAGGGCATGATGTGCGGAATGTGTGAGGCACACATGAATGATGCTGTGAGAAATCATTTTAAAGTGATCAAAGTAAGCTCTTCGCATAAAAACAAATGTACGGAGATTATTGCCGAAAGCGATATTCCGCAGGATGAGCTTAAAAAAGTTGTGGAACAGACGGGATATCAGTTTGTTTCATACAGTTCACAGCCGTATGAAAAGAAAAAAATGTTTCCGTTTTTTTAATAAAAGTGCTTTTTTTCATGTTTTCCTCCTTTCATACCGACAGTCTGTTGTGTGTTTCAGGCTGTCGGTGTATTTTTGTGAAAGTTTTGTAAATCCGAAAAAAACTCTTGACAAATATTTATGGATGATATATAATGTTGGCAGGTAAACCGATGACGAAGAGTGAGTAGGCTTTGGGAATCATCTCACAGAGAGCCGCAGATGGTGGGATTGCGGCAGAAAAAACAGGGCTGAATGGACTTCCGAGGGCGAGCGGAAATGCTTTGGCAGAGTATGCGAGACGTAGTTGCTTTACGTTAATGAAGCAGGCGTATATTTGTACGCATGGAGTGGACACATCAAGTGTCAAGCAGGGTGGCACCGCAGGAATTTTGTCCTGTCCCGGCAGATTTGATTTATGCTTGGGGACGGGTTTTTTATTTGTTTCCAAAGCAAATATATTGAAAAAGGAGAGCTTACAAATGAGCGAAAACAAAATTCCCTACAAAATTTATCTTGATGAATCGGAGATTCCGCAGAAATGGTATAATCTTCGTGCAGACATGAAGAACAAGCCCGCACCGCTTCTCAATCCGGGCACACATCAGCCTTTGGCGGCAGAGGAAATGAGCGGTATTTTCTGTGAGGAACTTGTTGCACAGGAACTGGATGACACGACACCCTATATTGAAATTCCGCAGGAGATCAGAGATTTCTATAAAATGTACCGTCCGTCACCGCTGATCCGTGCATATTGTCTTGAAAAGGCACTTGGCACTCCCGCAAAAATTTACTACAAATTTGAGGGCAACAATACAAGCGGCAGCCATAAGCTGAATTCCGCTATCGCACAGGCTTACTATGCAAAGAAACAGGGACTCAAAGGCGTTACGACAGAAACAGGTGCAGGTCAGTGGGGTACAGCTCTTTCTATGGCTTGTGCATATCTCGGATTGGACTGCAAAGTTTATATGGTAAAAGTAAGCTATGAGCAGAAACCTTTCCGCCGTGAAGTGATGCGTACCTATGGTGCATCGGTAACTCCGTCACCGTCAGAGACTACAGAAGTCGGCAGAAAGATTCTGGCAGAACATCCCGGCACAACAGGCAGTCTTGGCTGTGCTATCTCAGAGGCGGTTGAAGTCGCTACTCATACAGAGGGCTACAGATATGTATTGGGTTCTGTTTTGAATCAGGTACTTTTGCACCAGTCCGTAATCGGTCTGGAAGCAAAGGCAGCTTTGGATAAGTATGGCGTAAAGCCTGATATTATCATCGGCTGTGCAGGCGGCGGCTCCAACTTGGGCGGATTGATCTCACCGTTTATGGGTGAAAAGCTCCGTGGCGAAAATGATTACAGAATCATTGCCGTTGAGCCGAAATCATGCCCCAGCTTTACAAGAGGTACATTCGCATATGACTTCTGTGATACAGGCATGATCTGTCCGCTGGCTAAAATGTATACACTCGGTTCGAGCTTTATTCCGTCACCGAACCATGCAGGCGGCTTGAGATTCCACGGTATGTCCTCAACTCTCAGTCAGCTTTATCATGACGGTTATATGGAGGCTGTTGCATATGAGCAGACCGAAGTATTTGCAGCGGCTGAACAGTTCGCAAGAGTAGAAGGAATTCTTCCTGCTCCCGAAAGTTCACACGCCATCAAGGGTGCCATTGAGGAGGCTCTCAAGTGCAAGGAAACAGGCGAGGAAAAGACGATTCTCTTTGGCTTGACGGGTACAGGCTATTTTGACATGGTGGCATATGAGAAATTCAATGACGGCATCATGACCGATTATATCCCGACAGATGAGGAAATTGCGGCAAGTGTTGCCAAACTTCCGAAAGTTGAATAATAAAAAACCGACAGTTCGCTTGGTATCAACCTGTCGTTAAACAAAAACCAGAAACTTTGTAGATATACAGATGTGTCTGATTTTTTGTCAGGCACATCTTTTTTTGATTCAGGAGGAAATATATGTACGCTTTGAAAACACAGGCACATTTTGATTCAGCCCATTTTTTAT
>CAMHPW010000116.1 GCA_946187095.1 uncultured Clostridia bacterium
TCGGCTCCAGTCACAACAGTCTGACCGCCTGTGAAAATACCGCTTCCGCAACTCTTATCCGAAAATTGCTTTATGAAAATAATCCCGATTTCAAAAAATACATTCCCTTTTCAGATATTCCCGACATACATTCGCTTGCAAAGCTCGAAACTGCTTTTTTATATCAGCTTCGCATGATGTCACCCGAAAATTTCCAAAATCTTCCCGATATCAGTGAGGGACTTGAAAACCGTCTTTATTCTGCCGTCAGAAACGGCACTTCCATAGAAAACATCCTTTCCCTTGCCAAGACAAAACGCTATCCCCTGTCAAGATTAAGACGCATTTTATTATATGCCTTTCTCAATATCAGCAAAAGCGACTGCCGTATTCTTCCGCAATATATCAAAATTCTCGGCTTTAATCCAAACGGCAGAAATCTTCTCCGTATCATGCGTGAAACGGCTCAGCTCCCTGTCATCATGCGTTATTCGGATGTGAAGAAACTTTCACCGTCTGCTCAGTATCTCTATGCACTGGAAAGCCGCTGTGATGATATCTATAACCTTTCGGGCAAAAATATCATTCCCTGCGGTCAGAATCTCACTGCCAATATGATCATTCTTTAAAAATAAATCGAAAAAGCTATTGACAAAATATCTTTTCTGTGATATGATTGTCAAGTAGTTCAAAGGGGTATAGCTCAGTTGGTAGAGCAGTGGTCTCCAAAACCACGTGCCGAGGGTTCAAGTCCTTCTGCCCCTGCCAGAGATAAACCGCATTGTTGCTGATTTTTTCAGCAATGATGCGTTTTTTTGTCCGGATCAGATCGTTTCAGGATTTCCCCGACAAATTTGTTCATTTCCAGTTTCATAAAAAATTGTCTTGAAAGTTTGTATCTTATATGGTAAAATAGTATGCAGTGAGCATTATTTTTTCATTATAAGGAGGACATCTCTGCAGCATGGATCACCAACACGGTACTCAGAAAAAAGTTTCCGTTATACTGAGTGTGTATAATTCGGAAAAATTTTTGCGTCAGTGTCTTGACAGCATTATCCATCAGACTCTGAAGGATATCGAGATCATATGCGTGGATGACGACTCGAATGACAATTCATATCAGATACTTCAGGAGTATGCAGCGAAAGATAATCGCATCACCGTTGTAAAGCAAACTCACGGCGGTGCCGGAAAAGCACGGAATACCGGTCTTGACCTTGCCGGCGGCGAATATCTTTCCATACTCGATTCGGATGACTTTTTTGAACCCGATATGCTTGAAAAGGCTTATCTTGCGGCTGAAGAACACAATGCCGAAATAGTCGTTTTCAGGGCGGATTTCTTCGACCAGCACAGATATAACTTTGTGCCGTGTGACTACAGTATCAGGCCCGCTCTCCTGCCCGAAGGCGATACTTTCGGTGCGGATGACATTGCCGACAGGATATTCAATATCGGCTGCGGTTGGGCGTGGGACAAGCTGTTCAAAAGAGATTTCGTTGAAAAGTATCACACACG
The DNA here is from genome assembly GCA_946187095.1 of uncultured Clostridia bacterium. Classification (GTDB taxonomy): domain Bacteria; phylum Bacillota; class Clostridia; order Oscillospirales; family Acutalibacteraceae; genus UBA1213. The sequence goes on from CAMHPW010000116.1 coordinate 1,501, forward strand.
TTTTCAGGAAATCCGTTCATCCAATGATATGCTTTTTGTTTTCAGTCTTTATGCCAAGGCACAGTGTATACACTATCTTGACAAACTGCTCATTCACCAAAGGATCAACGCTTCGGATTCCGTTTCCGTCACAAGAGAAAGATCATGGGATAATTTTTATCTTGCACTGTCAGCTCTCAAAGAAGATTTATTGAAAAACGGAACGTATCCGAAATTCCGCCACAGCTTTGTGAACTGGGCTTTGAACTTTTCCCTCTGGCATATCGATACGATCGCACCCGCATATCAAAATCTTCTTGTCAAAAAATGCAGGGAAAAGTATTTTCATGAACTTGATGTTCTCAACAACAGCAAGGACTATTATATCGATCTAAAAGAATACGAAAGGTTGCAGGAAATTATGAATGGTGAAAATAATATTAAAGTCAGCGTGGTCATTCCCGTCTACAACGGAGAAGATTATCTTAATATGTGTCTGATCAGCGTTGCCGCTCAGACGCTCAGGGATATCCAGATCATCTGTGTGGATGACGGTTCCACTGACGGTACTTCTGATATTCTCAGAGAATTCGAGTCAAAGGATGACAGAGTCATCGTTATCACAAAAGAACATACCAATGCAGGCGACTGCCGCAATATCGGTCTTGATGCGGCTGACGGTGAATATATCGCCTTCCTTGATTCAGACGATTTCTTTGAACCCGATATGCTTGAAAAGGCTTATAACTCTGCGAAGGAAACAGATGCGGATATCAATGCGTTCAGATGCAATCAGTATGACGAAAATACAGAAGACTTCAGGGACTGCCCCTGGACTCTCAAGCTCAGCGAAATGCCCGAAAAAAGACCGTTTTCCAATTACGACTGTGCGGAGCATATCTTCACCATGACAAGCTGTACGGCTTGGGACAAACTCTTTAAAAGAGATTTTATCGTTCAAAACAATATCCGTTTTCAGAGTATTCCCTCCTGCAATGATATGCTTTTCACTTTTTCGGCTTATGCCGTCGCCGAAAAAATCAACACCCTTGATGAAGTCCTTGCCCATCAGAGAGTAGGTCAGCCCAAGCATCTTGCTCAGGATATCGAATATCTCTGGCATAATTTCTATGACGCTCTGATCGCTCTCAAAAATTTCCTCATCGAAAGAAATCTCTACGGCGAATTCAAAAAGAGCTTCGTCAACTGGGCTTTGGACTTTTCTCTCTGGAATATGCATAATTATCAGGATCATTTCCGTGAAATGATAAAACAAAGTCTGAAAAACAGATTCTTCGATGAACTCGATATCAGCACTTCACCTGAAGAAAATTTTGCTAATAAAGACCAGTACAGCGAAATGCAGTTTATTCTGGCAGAAAAAAAGCCGTTTGATCCGAATGTCACTCCGAAAGTATCTATTCTTATCCCGACATACAATGTCGAACAGTATATGCGTATCTGCCTTGACAGTGCTGTGAATCAGACACTTTCCGAAATCGAAATCATCGTCATCAATGACGGTTCCAAAGACAACTGTCTGCAGATCATCAACGAATATGCCGCAAGAGATCCCCGTATCAAAGTCATCGACAAGGAAAACGGCGGTTACGGCATGGCAATGAACCGTGGCTATGATATCGCAACAGGCAAATATATCGGCATTATCGAACCTGATGATTTCGTTGATCTGCATATGTTTGAAGACCTCTATAACATAGCCGAAGAAAATCAGCTTGATTTCGTCAAAGCCGACTTCAACAGATTCATGCATGACGATTACGGCAATCTTGTTCTTCTCTATAATAAAATTGCCAAAGATGACAAAAACTATAATATCGTTGTCAAGCCCTCGGAATATCCCGAATCTTTCAAATTCATCATGAATACATGGTCGGGTATCTATAACCACCAATTCCTGCTCGATCATAATATCAGACACAATGAAACTCCCGGTGCTTCTTTCCAGGATAACGGCTTCTGGTTCCAGACCATGATGTATGCTGAAAGAGCCATGTTCTGTGACAGACCGTATTATTTCAACAGGCGTGACAATCCCAATTCCTCCGTTGCCAGCAGGGAAAAAGTCTACTGCATGAATGAAGAATATACTTATATCAGAAATATCCTCAAAGCTCACCCCGAACTTTCTCCCGAACTCATGGGACAGCTCCACGCCAAAAAATACCGCAATTATCTTTTCCGTTACGGCGTGATCGCTCAGGAATATCAGGAAGAATATATTCAGAGAATGGCTGACGAATTCAGACAGGCGATCGCCGACGGCGAACTTGACGAAAATATGTTCGAACCGGCGGAACTCGAAAATCTCAAATGGATCATGAACGATCCGCATGACTATTATGAATTCAACAATGCCTCTACCCCATGCGTTTCCGTTATCGTACCCGTTTATAACACAGCCCCCTTCCTCAGACAGTGCATTGACAGCATCCTTTCACAGACGCTTCAGAATATCGAAGTCATTTGCGTAGATGACGGCTCCGAAGATGAAAGTGTATCTATCCTCAGAGAATACGAACAGGCTGATACAAGAGTGAAAGTTCTTCTTCAGCAGAATTCGGGCGGCGGTGCCGCAAGAAACAAGGGTATTGATATTGCCAAAGGCAAATATCTCTCTTTCCTTGATTCAGACGATTTCTTTGAACCCAAAATGCTCGAAGAAGCCTATAAAAAATGTGAAAGAACAGGTGCAGAGATATGCGTTTATCAGGTACGCAGATATAACAATGAAACAGGCGAATCTTTCTTTGACAAGGGCTCTTTTATCGAGGCAAACTTTCCCTCAAAACAGTCAGGCATAGAAGTATTCTCCGCCCAGGACCTCGGCAGCCATGTTTTCAATACTTTCATGACATGGCCGTGGAACAAGATGTTCCAGAGAAAATTTGTGATGGCAAACGGACTTCGTTTCCAGGAGATCATGAGAACCAATGACCTCTATTTCGTCAATACCGCTTTGCTCAAAGCCAGATTCATCACAACCGTCAGGATTCCTCTCGTCAACTACAGGATCGGCACAACGGATAACTGTCAGGCTACCAACAACAAAGCTCCCACAGATTTCCATAAAGCCCTCTGTGCCCTTTATGAAGAAGTCAAAAAAGTACAGAACAAAGACAATCTTATCAGTTTCTATAATCTCTATGTCAGAAGCTGCAATTATAACATGAGTTCCCTTTTCGGTCTTGATGCCGAAGCTTATGCATTCCTCTATCGCTATCTGCACGGTGAGGGCTTTGATATCCTCGATCCCACGAAGATTCCTGCCGACTGCATTACTCCCGACAATGCCGCTGCTTACAGGGAATGCTGTCAGTTCCGCAGACGTACGTTCGAGAGTTACATGGTGAACAAGCTCCAGTATAACCGTGAAGTCGTCAAGAACGATGCAGAAAAACTCAGCAAAGCCAAGGCTGATTCCGATAAACTCAAAAAAGAGATCGACAAACTCAAGAAAGAAATAGAAAGCCTCAAAAAGAACAAAA
>CAMHPW010000117.1 GCA_946187095.1 uncultured Clostridia bacterium
AGCGAGTTAGTTAAGTCAGAACTCAGAGTGACAAAAATCCAATCTGTTAGAAGAACTATCCATTCTGAGATAATTCTTTCGACTTATCTGATTCAAAAAAGGAGTTGGACAGCATGGAATTTTTTTCTGCCATTTTACTCGGATTTGCTCTTGCTATGGATGCCGCTGCCGTTTCCGCCGTATGCGGTCTGAACGGCAAATCAAATCATCTTTCCTCTGCACTGATTACCGCCTTTACTTTTGCCGTATTTCAAACCGTCATGCCGATTCTTGGCTGGAGTATCGGCAAACTCGGCAATAACTTTTTCTCTTTCTTTGACGATATCTTTGCATTTGCCGTTCTTCTTTTTTTAGGTGTCAAAATACTTTTCGATACCAAAAATCAGGATTACCCCACCATTTCTGATTTCAAATCCCTCTTTATCCTCGCTGTCGCTACAAGCATTGATGCTCTCACTGCAGGCATTACTCTGCCTGTCACCGTCAATGCCATTTCCGTTTTTGCTATGTTTCAGGCTGTAGGCATGATCGGTATCATCACTTTTATCCTTTCACTCCTTGCCTATATGACAGGACATTTCTTCCACAATCTTAACCCGAAAATAACAGGCTTTGCAGGCGGTTTCATGCTTATATTTATCGCTTTCAAAACACTTTTCTTTTAACATTTTCCGCACTCCCGTATATTATAATACAGGGGTGCTTTCCATGACCGTAAAACATTACCGCAGAAAAAGACGTTTCCCGAAATTCCTTTTCATACTTATTTTTCTCATAACGGCATTTCTCATTGTTCTTGAAATCCGTGTCAGACCTATGATCAACGGCTTTGCCGAAGTCAATGCCAAATCCCTTGCCACTTCCGCCATCAATCGAAGCGTTGCCGAAATCCTTGAAGAAAATGAGATCACCTGTGAAGACCTTGAAAACATCTCTTATGCCAATTCACGCATTACCGCTATCAATTCCAATACCGTCAATGTCAATAAACTCAAAAGTGCCATTACGCTCAGGATTCAAAAAAATCTTTCCGACATCAAAAACAGGGAAATCCACATTCCAATCGGCTCTCTGACAGGCTGTGAACTGCTTCACGGCAGAGGTTTTTCCATTCCCGTCAATATCTCCATGTCCGGAAATGTCAATACCGATTTCATAAGCTCTTTTGAACAGGGCGGTATCAATCAGACTGTTCATACACTTTCCGTCAAAGTATCCGCTGATATATCCGTCAGGACTCCCAACGGCTATACCAAAACCAATACAGAAACTTCCGTTTTAATCGGCGAAACTGTTATCATAGGCGAAGTCCCTTCAGGAATACTCTATTCCCAAAGATAATTTCCTCTAAATTTTTTCAAAAACCCCTTGACATTTCCAAATCAATGTTATATAATAACAACTGTCGCTGAAAGAAATGCGGATGTAGCTCATCTGGTAGAGCGCAACCTTGCCAAGGTTGAGGTAGCGAGTTCGAGCCTCGTCATCCGCTCCATTATCAAAAACTTCATACCCCTGCGGATGTAGCTCATCTGGTAGAGCGCAACCTTGCCAAGGTTGAGGTAGCGAGTTCGAGCCTCGTCATCCGCTCCACATTAGGAACGTATTTTGCTTGCGTTCCTTTTTTTCTGCAAATTTTTATATTGAAATTGTCATAACTTTGTTGTATAATATCCCTATTGCATTTTATATATATTTTGGATTGGAAGTGCTTTTATGATAGAAAGTTATCAGCATTTGCTCGACAATGTAAAACGTATCCATTTTGTAGGTATCGGCGGTTCGGGTATGTGTCCCCTTGCTGAGATTCTTCACAGCGAGGGCTTTGAGATCACAGGCTCCGATACTGCCGAATCCGATACCCTTGCCCGTATCCGTTCCTACAATATCCCTGTTACAATGGGACATTTTCCAGAAAACGTCATCGGTGCCGATTTAGTTGTATACACCGCCGCCGTGAAACAGGATAATCCTGAACTCGTTTCCGCAAGAGAACACAATATTCCTGCAATAGAACGCTGTATTATGCTTGGTGCAGTCGTTGATAAATATAAAAAATCCGTTGCCGTCAGCGGTACTCACGGCAAAACTACCACTACTTCCATGATAACTCAGATTTTCACCATGTCCGACTTTGATCCGACTGCCGTGATCGGTGCAAAACTTCCCTTTATCGGCGGCAACAGCCGTATCGGTCAGTCCGATATCATGGTTTGTGAAGCCTGCGAATATGTCGATACTTTCTTAAAAATATATCCTGCCGTGTCCGTTATTCTTAACGTCGATGAGGACCATCTCGATTATTTCGGCACTCTCGACAGAATTAAACAATCCTTTACAAAATTCATGTCACAGACTTCTTCTTTGATTGTTGTCAACGGCGATGATGCCAATTCTATGGAATGTGTCAAAAATGCCGATACCAACGGTAAAAATATCGTGACTTTCGGTTTCGGCAAAAATAACGATTTCCGTGCCGTCCTCACTAATCAGCCCGATGATGTATTTGACAGCTTTGACCTCATTCATAACGGCAAAACTCTTTGTAATATCACTCTCAAAGTTCCCGGTAAATTCAATGTTATGAATGCTCTGGCTGCCGCTGCCGCTGCTATCTCTATGGGCGTTGCTCCCGATAAAGTCAAAACTGCCCTTGAAACCTTCGGCGGTGCTCACAGACGTTTTGAAATTCTCGGTCACTTTGACGGCATTACCGTTGCAGACGACTTTGCACATCACCCGACTGAACTTCGTGCAACTCTCACAACTGCTATGAATATGCACTTCAAAAATGTATGGGCGATTTTCCAGCCCCATACTTTCTCAAGAACTTATATGTTCCTTGATGAATTTGCGGAAGTCCTTTCTATCCCCGACCATGCCATCCTTTCCGAAATTCTCCCTGTGCGTGAAACAAACACTTATAATATATATGCCAAAGACCTTGCCGACAAAATTGACGGCTGTGTATGGTTCAGGACCTTTGAAGAAATTGCCGATTACGTCACCCAAAAGGCCAGTGCAGGCGATTTGATCATTACTATCGGCGGCGGCAACGTCTATATGTGTGCCAATATGATCGTTCAAAAATTAGGAATGAAAAATGAGAAATGACAATATTCATCATTCCTCACTCCACATTCCTCATTAAGTAAAAAGGTTGTGATGTTAAAGTTGAACAAAAGACTGAAACTCTACGGATTTAATAATCTCACCAAAACCCTCAGTTTCAATATCTATGACGTTTGCTACGCCAAAACGGAACGGGAACAAAAAGATTATATCGCATACATTGACGAACAGTATAACTCCGAACGTCTTACCAATATCCTTTGCGAAGTTACCGAAATGATAGGGGCAAGTGTCCTGAATATCTCCAAACAAGACTATGATCCGCAAGGGGCAAGCGTTACTCTGCTTATTTCCGAAAAAGGCTTGCCCGAAAAAATAGATGAATCCTGCAACTGCGGCAAATATGCCAATTACAGGGATACGATCGCCATGCACCTCGATAAAAGTCACGTTACCGTCCACACTTATCCCGAATATCACCCTCACAATGCTATCGCAACTTTTCGTGTAGATATAGACGTTTCCACCTGCGGTACCATCTCCCCTCTTAATACTCTCGATTTTCTTATCGACAGCTTTGACTCCGATATCATCACAATCGATTACCGTGTGCGTGGCTTTACCCGTGACACCGACGGCAAAAAACTCTTTATCGACCATAAAATCACTTCCATTCAGGACTTTATCAAAGAGGAAACTCTCAAACGCTATGATACCGTTGATATCAACGTCTATCAGGCAAATATCTTCCATACTCAGCTTTTGATAAAAGAAATGGAACTTCAGAATTATCTCTTTAAAACAGATGTATATGAAATTCCGCCGAAAGAACGTCTTGCCATTTCCAACAGCTTACGCCGTGAAATGATAGAGATTTTCAGCGGCAGAAATGTCTATGGTGAGGGTATCTAAAAATGAAACTGAATCAAAATAAAGCTCCCGTTTATGAAGCCCTTTGCGAATACCGTGAAAACCGTATCGTTTCCTTTGACGTTCCCGGTCACAAACAGGGTAAGGGCAATCCTGTCTTAACGGAATTTCTCGGCAAACAGTGTATGAGCGTTGACGTAAATTCCATGAAACCGCTTGATAATCTCTGTCACCCTGTCAGCGTCATCAAAGAAGCCGAAGAACTCATGGCTGACGCTTTCGGTGCTGCTCATGCCTTTTTCATGGTAAACGGTACTTCCAGTGCCGTACAGGCTATGGTCATGAGTGTCTGCAAGCGTGGCGATAAGATCATCATGCCCCGCAACGTACACCGCAGCAGCATTAACGCCCTTATCGTATGCGGTGCCGTACCCGTTTATGTCAATCCCGGTGTCAACAAACAGCTCGGAATCCCTTTGGGTATGTCCGTTGAATCCGTTAAAAATGCCATTAAGCATCACCCCGATGCAAAGGCGATCATCGTCAACAATCCTACTTATTACGGTGTCTGTTCCAATCTTGCCGAAATTGTTAAAATTGCCCATGCCGCAGGTATGAAAGTCCTCGTTGACGAGGCTCACGGGACTCACTTCTATTTCGGTGATTATATGCCCCGTTCCGCTATGAGTGTCGGTGCGGATATGGCGGCGGTCAGTATGCATAAAACAGGCGGCTCCCTGACTCAAAGCTCCGCTCTTTTACTCGGTGAAGGCATTTCCGAAGGCTATGTCCGTCAAATCATCAATTTAACCCAAACGACAAGTGCCTCTTATCTTCTCATGTCCTCTCTTGACATTTCAAGGCGTAATTTAGCCCTCAACGGCAAAGCCATTTTTGAACGTGTCACTACCCTTGCCAATTACGGCATTAAAGAAATCAATAAATTAGGCGGTCTGTATGCCTTTTCAAGAGAACTTATCAACGGCGATGGCGAATCTTTTGAGTACTATGATCCATCAATTGACGAGCTTTCTACACGC
>CAMHPW010000118.1 GCA_946187095.1 uncultured Clostridia bacterium
CGTTCTCTGCAATCGTTCTATACGCTTGACCTGTTCGGCAAGTGACGGCTGATATTTTTTGTATTGCCTTTGCGACTTGTTATATCGCCTTAACGTATGGTATTTTTTATCAAGCAAATATTTTCTTCTCCTTGCAACCAGTTTGAATATAATCAAAAGCAATGCCATCAACGGATTTGAAGATTGTCTTATATGATGTTGAAGTTTTTTGCTTTCTCCAACTTTGGCAAGGGGAGGATTTTTTGAAAAGTAATCTTTTTCAAATCTTTCAAACTCGGTGATGAAAGGGGACTGTACTCTTTTTCTTTGAGGAGTTGAAATCGGTGCAGGAGGTATATAAAATCCCATCTTCTTTTCGAGATTTTCTTTTTTATAAATCTCTCCGAATTGTTCGGCAAGAGTATCTGCCCTGATTTTTTTTGTTTCACCGATTTTTTGAAATGTGATATGCCTGTCGGTGTATCGGGGAATGTCAAAGCCTTTGTTCTTCATATACCTGATGAAATCTTCTTTTGTTATACACATTTGAGTAGCTTCATCAAGTGCCTTACATAAATTCACTTTCCACGATTGACCTTTCTCCGCAAGTTTCTGTGTGGATTGGTCTATGCCACGCAGACCTGAATTTTTTTCTATTATCGTCAATCCGTACTGTTTAGATAACCTGTCACTTTCTTCACGCATATCAAGTCTTGTATCTAAATCTGCTTTCCACTTCATACCTGTTTTCATATTTACGGAATTGATGATGATATGATTATGGATATGGTCTTTGTCAATGTGAGTTGATATGATGACCTGAAAATTTGGTGCAACCTTTTTCATAAGTTCCACACCGATTTGATGTGCAATTTCGGGAGTGACTTTTTCATTTGGCGAAAAACTTTGTACATAGTGATGTGCCAAAATTTTATTATCCTTATCGGTAACTATTCAGTCCCCCTATTTTTTCAGGGAAAAGTATAGATTTTATCGCATAAATATTCAGTTTTTATGGATTTATACAGATATTTGTGAATATTTATTCTAAAATTCCCCTCGAACTCCCCGAAAATCATGAAATTTGGAGGGGGGACTGAATAGTTACCATAAAAGTTGATTTTATAACTTTTTATAAGTTTTCAGTAACGGAAAGCTGATGGACAGAAACAGATTATTGTATTTTTTGGTAGGCGGAGGGCTTGTGGCATTCGGCTATATCGTAAGAGTGATGCAGGTCGAAAATTATCACCGCAGCAGTACGATCCTGATAGTGATGGGGGTATTCTATATCCTTGCCCTGATGTTCCGTAAGGCGAATGAGGGAGTTTTGATACTGATAGAATTGCTTGTATGCTGTGGACTTCATATTGTGAGGTTTGCGAATATGGCATGGTACAATCATATCTATGACAGTCAGTTGGGAGAGCTTGTGCTTGGCGGACCGTTTCAGTACAGTATATTGCTCTATATTTTGTGTGGAACATTTCTCGGGGTTCTGTCGGAAATGATCATCAGGCAGTATAACCGTATCGGTCTGGGGGACTGACGAAAATTTTTCAGGACAATAAAAATGGTTACAAGCCGTGAGACTTGTAGCCATTCTTTATTTTTCACTGACGATCTCTCTGAAGGTATTGGCAGCAGCCTCGCTGTCGGATGCAACGGCAACGAATACATACGGATAAACAGTATCCGTCTTTACTTTGGCAAGCTGACTGCTGCCTTCTTTATTTTCGGTATTTTTGGAGGAAATGTGTTCGGATATGGCATCGGAAAGTGTCTGGGAGCTGCTTTCATCGGCAAGCCTGAAACACGCAAATTCTATGCCGGAATCGGTTCTGTTGGAGATATACATTGCCGAATCGATGATCGTACCCTCCGGAATGTTGTAGTATTTGGAGATATTTTCATCGGATATTTTTGTCAGGTTCTGGTAATTCATTTTCTTGATGACACGGGAAATGATGGTATTGGCAGTCAGATAGGAATTGGCATTTTTGCTGCTGTTCTGATAAGACAGCAGAATACCGACAATGACGGCGGTTATCAGGGCGATCACAGCGATAGTGATAACGGTAAGTAATATATTTCTTTTTCGGCTCATAAATCCACCTCGCACAAAAACAGTAAATTCTACAGATAATTATATAATTTTCGGGGATATATTTCAACTACAATGTTGTAACTATTCAAAAATATATTGACAGAGTACCTGTATGTGATATAAAATGATAAAAAAGATAACAGGAGTGTTGTATGTGGAAGACAAAATGATGTTCATCTGGGTATTTTCCGGGATATTTTGCGGTATCGGTCTTATCTTTCTGATGGTGGCATGGATCATAGCGGCAGCCGTTGCCGACAAGAAAAAGAACTGTACCTCAAAGGCAGTCGGCACGGTCACGGATCTGGTCAGAAGTACAGCGGACTTTGACAGAAGCAATCATATGAGGGGTTATCACCCCGTAGTGCAGTATACGACGGCAAAAGGAGAAACTGTGTCGGTCACGTCGCCTGTCGAAACCAATCCGCCGAAATATCATGTCGGAGAGACCGTTCATGTGAGATATGATCCGCACAAGCCCGAAAAATTCTATATAGACGGTGACAATACGATCAATATAGTAAAAACGGTATTTTTCTGTGTCGGTCTCGGACTTGTCGTGTTAGGTCTTTTGGTGGGAATACTCGTATTTATATTTGCATAAAAAAAGGGAATGAGAATTTTATTTCTCATTCCTTATTTTTCATTTCCCGATAAAAGAAATCCGCCCAACCGTTCATGTCATAAATAACCTGCCTACGAGATAAGCAGGTGGGTGCCAGCTCAATGATTTCATACTCCCTTCGTCCGCCGAAACAGCGGGAGGTCTGAAGTCCGTCACCGAAGCCCAGCTCCCTGAATAAAATTTGTAGGGTTAAATAGACATTTACACGAATTGGGCAGAAATTGTAAACAAATCCAAGTTCTTTGTACAACTACATTATATAACAAATTTCCCGAAAAATCAAGAGGAAAATTTGTTATTTCAAGGAAAAATTATTCTTCGTCATCTTCTTCGTCAAATTCGCCCATGGAGAGATCGAATTTTTCTTCAAAGAGTCCTGCAAGGGTATCGAGAAGTTCTTCGTCATCGATTTCGGCAAGCTGAGGTTCACCGTTTTCGTCAAGGATATCTTCAAAAATCATATAGACATTTTCCATGTCATCTTCATCGGGAATCTCAAACAGGGGCATGAGTGCATAATAGTGTTTGTCTTCATAGTCGAGTTCTTCGATAATTTCAAATTCGTATTCGTTGCCCTCGTCATCAAGAAGTGAAACGAGGTTGGCATCAAATTCATTTTCGCTCATACGAAACATCTCCTTTAAAATAAATTACAGTTCTTATTTTATTATAAATTACGGTGTATGTCAACTCATTTTTCGGATTTTTTATTGATGGCGGTATTCATCTTTACGAACATATTGGAAAGCGGTTTGTAAATCAGCATGGTGATAACGGCATCAATAATACCCTTTGCAAAAGTGAACGGCAGATTGAAAATAATAAGGGATTTAATTAAATTATCGGAATACGGAAGAATGGTTTTGTACATACCGATAATGATATTCATGTCACCGCCTGCCCAGAGCTGTGCATAGGCAGGATATACGATAAAATAATTGATGGCAACACTGAGGACGGACATTGCCAGAGCACCTGCAAGGCAGGCGATCAGGGCGGTTTTCTTTGTTTTCTTATGCTTGTAGATCATGCCGGCAGTGAAAGCGAATACCGCACCGAAAAGAAAATTGGCAAATTCTCCCACGCCCACGGAAGAACCGAAAGGCAGGTGGATCAGATTTTTCAAAAGGCAGATAATGACACCGTAAATGGGGGAAATGACGAAAGCTCCGATGAGTTCGGGAATATCGGAAAAGTCAAGTTTCAGGAAAGACGGCACTAACGGCACAGGCATTTCGATATACTGCAGTACAACGGCAACGGCTGTCAGCATGGCAGTAATGGTGAGCTTGGTGATATTGCTCTTGCTTCTGGAAGATTGGTTTGTCATAGAAAAGACCTCCGTTTATGATTGGCTGTCATCAAAAAATCCCTGCACGAATGCAGGGACGGAGTTATTTTATACATGGGTATAAAAATATCTTCTTTCATCCGGACTGTGACCGTCGGCATTGGAATCACACCAATTCAGCGAAAAATCGCTCGTGGGCTTTGACCACCGGTGAGGACTTGCACCTCGCCCCGAAGACAGCACTGTATTTGATTTCAAGTGAATTATATCACTGTCAATATCATATGTCAAGGATTATTTTTTGTTGATTTTCTTGAAAGGATAATATATAATAGATTTGCAAAGGGAGGAATGTGTTGTGAAACTTTTTGAAAAAACACTTGAGAAAAAAGAGATATTCAGCGGAAAAGTCATTCATGTGACGGAGGAAATTGCAGAATTGGAGGACGGCACAAAGGCAGTCAGGGAAGTTGTCGGACACCCCGGAGGAGTGTGCATAGCAGCACTGACGGAAAATGATGAACTGCTGTTTGTAAGGCAGTTCAGATATCCGTATAAAGAAGTGCTGCTGGAATTGCCGGCAGGCAAGCTCGAAAAAGGTCAGTCACCCCTTGAAAACGGCAAAAGAGAATTATTGGAAGAAACAGGGGCTGTCGGAAAAGAATATATGACATTGGGACAGGTTTATCCGAGTCCCGGCTATTGCGGAGAGATCATACATTTGTATTTCTGCAAGGTGGACAGGTTTGAAAAACAGCAGCTTGATGAAGATGAATTTCTGAATGTTGAGAAAATACCGCTGAAAAAGGCAGTGGAAATGGTGCTGAATCATGAGATAGCCGATGCCAAGACGCAGACGGCAGTTTTAAAAACAGCCATGCTCTATCAAAGGCTGACGGGCTGCAGAGCCGATATTGCCGGGATGTGAAGTATTGACCAGGACAATATCA
>CAMHPW010000119.1 GCA_946187095.1 uncultured Clostridia bacterium
ATTAATAAAAAATAATATAAATAATAATAATAATATAAATATATATTATTTTAAAAGACGAAGTGAATCAATGATTTCATTAAATAAAGTAGTTCAATATGTTTTATTAGAACGAACTTCAGAAACAAAAGGACAATATTTAACTCCAGGAGTAGTTTCTTCAGGTTTTTTAAAAATAGGAAATAAAGTTCATTTTATTATAGAAGAAGTCCAAAAAAGAAATTCAGCTTTTATTACTATTTTTTTCAAAAATGGTTTTGGCAATGCTTATATAAGAATACCAGAAATTCCTGAATCTTTTGATAATATAAGATTTCCAAATGAAGGATATTATGATTATAAAGGAGATAGTATTTATTCAGGAAAAATAATAAAAATACCAGAAAAAGAATTTAGTAAATTAAAAAACGGAAAATTACAAGATGGAATCGAAGCAATCGAAGAAAATACTGCTCAACCTGTTCCAACTATCGTAGAACCAACCATTCCACAAGATATTCCTTATAATGATACAGGAGACGGAAACCCAGAAAGTTCTGATCCTTTTGGAAATGATACTATACTTCCCCCAAACAAGCCTTTTAATACACCTAAGAAAAAAGATAACAAAAATGCTAATATACAACCAACAAAAATTCTGGCAGCTATACTTGTATTGGCAATCATCGTTATGTCAAACCGGAATGTATCGGCTCAAACGCCTGTACAGGAAATGCACGGGATATGGATTCCCTATATGTCGCTGACACTCTCCGAAAAGGAACGCACTGAAAACGGCTTTCATCAAAAGATCGATGAAATGGCTGAAAAGTGTGTCAAATACAAGATCAATACAGCCGTTTTGCAGGTACGCCCTTTCAGTGATGCGATCTATCCCTCCAAGATATTCCCCTGTTCGCATATCATCATGGGCAAACAGGGTATTTCGCCTGACTTCGATCCGCTGAAATATATCATCAAAAAATTCCATGAAAAAAATATCGCCGTTCATGCGTGGGTGAATCCCCTGAGGATTTCGACAGGTCAGACACCTTCCTGTATTTCCGATGATAACCCCTGCAAAAAATATCCGACTTTTCAATATAAAGACGGCTTGTATTACGATCCGTCATACCCCGAAGTGAGAAAGCTCATCATTGACGGCATTGCAGAGATCGTGAAAAACTACGATATTGACGGCATACAGCTTGATGACTATTTCTATCCATCGGAAGATACGGATTACGATAAAAAAAGTTATGATAACTATGCCAAATCCGTGAAAAGCGATTTTCTGCCCGTATCCCAAAGCGAATGGAGAAAGACAAATATCAATATGCTTGTCGAGGGGATATATTCAAAAATACATTTTCTGAAAGACGATATCGTCTTCGGGATATCGCCCCAGTGCAATTTCGAAAACAACGAAAAGATCGGTGCAGATGTCGGTGTATGGTGTTCTCAAAAGGGCTATATCGATTATATATGTCCCCAGCTCTATGTAAGCAACGACCATCCGACATTCCCGTTTGATCCGCTTGCGGACAGGTGGAAAGCCACTGTCACCAACAAAAATATCAGGCTGTATTTCGGACTCGGAATGTACAAGGCAGGCACTGATGCCGACAACGGCACATGGCTTCTGAATGACGATAATCTGCAAAAGCAGATCGAATACAGCCGTAAGATCAATTCCGACGGCTTTATGCTTTATTCCTATGAATATCTTGAAAACGAATTTACCGAAAAAGAAGTGAAAAATGCCGCTGCCATCATGTAAAAAACTCCCCTGACAAAACTGTCGGGGGAGTTTTTTATTCGCTGTATAAACTCTGTTCCACTGCATCAAGCACTGCCGATGCAACAGGAATGGCATTGTCATAGCCTGAACCGCCGTGTTCTATCACTACCGCAAAGGCAAGGGGACATTCTTCATTTTTGCAGAAACCCGTTATCCATGCATGAGGAAGTCCGTCACCGACTTCCGCTGTACCCGTCTTGGCACATACATCAAATGTATTGCTGAATCTCCATTTCTGATAATTCTGCTGCACTGCACTGTCCATCATGTCAGCGAGCTTTCTGGCAGTCTGTTCTGTCAGCATCTTGTCTGCGTAAGCCGTTTCACGCTCGAAATCGCTGTCACTGACATTCTGTACAACGTAGGGCATGACAGGTACACCGTCATTTGCGATCGCTGCCGATATCATGGCAACATTCAGCGGCGTTTCCAATACATTCGCCTGACCGACTCCCGACCATGCCAGTTCATTTTCATTCAGATCCGAAGCATCATATACGCTTTTCACGGATTCAAATCCGTCAAACCGTATCACCTGATTGAATCCCATTTTTTCAGCCTGTTTCGTCATGGCAAAGCCGCCCAGTTCCGCCGCAAGATTACCGAAATAACAGTTGCAGGAATAGACGATCGCCCCTGTCATGTCCACATTTCCCATGGTGAATTCACAGGTGATATCCTCTCCGCCTACTTTGTCATGACCTTTGCACTGATATATCTTTTTTTCATCAATGCCATTTTCCAGCCCTGCCGCTGCCGTGATCAGTTTGAATGTGGAGCCGGGTGCATATCTTCCCGAAACAACACGGTTCAGATATACGCCTTCATACTGTTCATCATTGTCGATATCACTTTTTTCGGGGACATCTTCCGGATCGTACACGGGAGTGCTTACCATGCAGATCACTGCACCTGTCTTGTAATTATAGAAAAATACAGCTCCCTTCCTGTCCCCCATCGCCTCATAGGCGGCCTTCTGCACATTGGCATCTATCGTCAGTCTGAGGTCTTTTCCGTTTCTGAGATTTTTCGGCATACCGAAGGAAAATAAATAATTATATCCGATCAGTTCGCTCCTGTATATATTCTGTACAGAATTATTCAGATTCACTGTCGAGTCATCTCCGATAACGTGAAAACACGCTTTCCGGATACTCTCATCGTCGTTGTAAAATCTTTCGATGCCGTTGCTGTAGGCAAGCACTTCACCGTTGCAGTCATAGATCGTGCCTGCACAGTCAAGATTGCCTGCTGCCGTCAGATGCCAGTTGAGTGAATTCAGAACCCATTTGTCCGCATTCATGAATATATTCACGGTATGATAGATCAGCCCTGCAAAGAACGCTATCACAAGCACCAATATGATATTGGAACGCTTTTTGATCATATTCATATCAGTGTTTCACCTCTTTTTCTGATACTGATCCTCTGATATGTCCTTTCATCAGCGGATTTGATGAATGCCAGCAGTCCCCAGCAAGCCATCATGCTCGTACCGCCGTAGCTGAGAAAGGGCAAAGTCAGACCTGTCATGGGTATCATGCCAAGACCGCCGAATATATGCAGAGCCGCCTGAAACAAAAGCAGTCCGCTTGCCGCACACGCTGCCATCGAATAGAATACGGAACGGCTTTTGACCGTGACGGATCTCGCATATAAAACAAGCCCTGCAATTGCACTGACAAGGATCAGAACATTAAATAAACCCGTTTCCTCACTCATCGTACTGAACATCAGATCGCTTTCCGATATGGGTATATAACGCAGATTGCCGTTGCCGATCCCCAAGCCGAAAAATCCGCCGCTTGCACCGAATACCAACGCCCTTGACTGCTGATAGCCCTTGCCGTCGGAATATTCAAAGACATTTCCGATCACTCTGAATCTGTCGGCTACATAGGGCTTCAGCATGACGATCACGCCTACGGCTACCAATGCCGCCACCGTAACGATAACAATTGCCTTGAGATTGCCCGACCACATATAGACCGCTATCAGAAATGCCCCGAAAAATACCGCTGCCATGCCGATATCACTGATATCATACAGCATATAGAAAATGATCATTGTGATAATAAACAATCCGACAACATAACGGTTTTTTCTGATCCTGTCGAGCGTTCCCGCACAAATGAACATATATGCCACTTTTGCGAGTTCCGCAGGCTGCAGAGAAAATCCGCCGATATAGATCCAGTTAGCCGCCCCGTTGACTGCCGTACCGAACAGCATGGCAGACGCTACAAGTCCTATCGCCACGACTGCCATGATATAATGCCAATATTTGCTTCTGTCAGGCACTTTGATAAACCATATGATAAAGGCATATATTACAAGCCCTATCAGCATACTTACGATCTGCTTGAAGCCCCATTCGATCATGTATGTCGCACTCATGACGACACCCGTACCCGACAGCAGAAATGCGATCGTTTCGAGTTCAAAGTCAGGTCTTTTCATGACTGTGACGGAAACATAGTACGCCCCGAACATTGCCAGCATAAATGCAACTGACGGGAAAAATATCTTCATGTCATTGATATAGATAAATGCCTCTGTCGTCAGCAAAAGCATATAAAATGCCGTCATGATCACCAGCAAGGTCCCTGAAACAAACTTTGATCTGTGCCTGTCGGACACTCTTGTTCTGTTTTGCGGCGGCTCACGCATTGTCAGAACTGTTTTGCCGAGCTGTATCCTATCCCCCTCACCAATGGGACATCTGTTTTCTATTTTCTGACCGTTCACGGCAACGCCCGATCTTGAATCAATATCGGAAATATACCATTTGCCGTTCCTGCTGACAAGCACTGCATGATTTCTTGAAACATACATATCCTTCAGGACGATGTCACAGCTTTCATTCCTGCCGATGAGATTTTCCCAGAACATGACTTCATACGGTTCTTCATCAGGCGAAGGATAAAGATATGCCAGCGGCTTGTCCTCTCTTTTGCCCCTGTTCATCGAAACAAAACACGCTGTTAAAATAATCAGTGCCAGAACAGGTGCCGCTATTCTTAATGCAAATGCTATCATTTCAATGGTTTCCACCATATCACCGTTACTGAAAACTTATAAAAAGTTATAAAATCAACTTTTATGTTCCATTCCTTGTTCACCGTGTCCATTTTTGATGTGTGTTAGCACATCTACTCA
>CAMHPW010000120.1 GCA_946187095.1 uncultured Clostridia bacterium
TTCTATGATAGGTGGGGGCGGCAGATTAGTGAGTGTGTGATTGAAAAATTTAGCTGATTTGCTTCTATTAAATCAGGTGTAACTTATACCAATAGATGAAAACATTTAGCAAAACTATGCAGCTTGAATCAGTTTTTTAGCAGAACATTCTAATGTATTTTCAGTGATAGATTTCATATCATCAAACAATTGAACCTTTTCTCCAATCAATCTTTGAATTTTTGACAAATTTTCTTTTGATGTACTCTCAATGATGGAACCAATCTTCGTTTGAAAAGCAGAAATGTTGTCATAGTATTTTGAACGCAGTTCTGCCTTGACAAATTTCCATACTCGCTCGATGAGATTGAGGTTGGGACTATATGGCGGTATATATGTCAGAACAATTCCCAATTCTTTTGCCAATGTCTGAACGAGAGCACACCTTTTTCATAGTAAAATACTTTTCCTGTCGGTCTGAACGGCAATACATGACCTTTCGGAATCAGAAATGCGTGTTCACGCTTTATCTTCAAATCTCTTTCAATATAGCCGTCCGTGATTATTAAAACAGGTCCGTCTTTCGGAAAATCTTTGGCATTTTCAAGAATATCGACAGCAGGCTGTAAAATCGTTCCGCCACGTCCCATTACTTCCAATCTTCCGGCAATTTCTTCGGGTGACATATATCCCTTATCATAAGCCACCGCATCACAAAAAACAACTCTTGCCTTTGGAACATCTTTTGCATCGGCATAGCTTGCAATCGCTCCCAATGCGATCCCTATATCCTTTGCGGACATTGAACCCGATGTATCTATGACTACTCCGAAAGTTCGCCCTTCCGTTTGCGTATCGTCAAGAAAATATCTCGGTCGGGGTATATCAGGCGTACTTGCCTGTCGTCTGCTCGGTCTTGCATATGTACGGTGCTTTTCAATCGGGGCAAAAAAATCATCAAACCATTTTGCCAATTTCACATCCCAAGGGATAGGCGGCATTGCCAAAGCTCTTATTTCTTCTACCAATCCTGCAGGAATAAATCCCCTGCCGCTTGAAATCTGATATTCCAACCCCTGCATAAGAGCATTTTTGCAAAAATCATCAAGGCGGACGTTGCCGTTTTTTCTCTCGCCTGCACCGATGATATCACCTTTGCCGTATCCTCTGAAAGTCATCAACTTTCGGCTTACCCTGATATTTCCGACAAGTTCATCATAAATTTCTTCCGCTGACATTCCTTTTAAACTCTCGTCATACATCAAGCCGTTTTCGGGCATTTTTCCGATATGCATTTCCGTAAGCCAGCCGTTCACAACATAGTCACAAGCTATATTCCATAAATAATGGTCCCTGCCTTTTGAACGGTTGGCATGGTCAAGACCTGCATGGAGATATTCATGTGCCAGTACAAATTTCAATTCATCATCAGACAAGCCTGCGGCGGGATTTATATATATTTCTTTCAGTCCTGCATCAACTGCCGCTATCTGTATTTCATTTTTCTGACAGTATTCACTGTCCTCGATCACTTTGAAGTGTGCCGCAAGACCGCCCAACAGCGGAAAACTGTTGATAAACCAGTTGGCAGCCTGTCGGGAGCGTGTATGATATTCCGCTAAAATCTCCGCACTTGCGGCACTCTGCAAAACACTCTTTACAGAATGCTGCAAGGCATAGGCAAATTCCCTTTCAAAATAGTCATTTGAACGCCATCTCCATTCACGTTTATCCCATATATCTTCCAAATCAAATATATCATTGAATGTATATGTACCGAGAATTTTATATTTTTCGGCTTGTTCTCTGTGCTGTGACAGATATTCATAAATCGTCTGTTCATCTTTCAGACTGCCCTGAAACGTCTGTATCATATCCGCTTCCATAGGTGTACCCTGAAATTTGATATCCTGCAAAAACTTCGTGATATAAATATCACACGCAATATTCCATAAACGAATGTCAACGGCTTTTGAAACTTTATCGGGATTGGTATGCCCCAATCCCAAATGCAGCAGCAGATGTGCGATGATATAAGCCCATTCCTGCGGAGTGTGACGTTTTTTTCTGTTAAAAACCATATATCCTGCACTTGTCACATAGGCGGAACCGTTTTTTTCTGTATCCTCAAAATCTCTTATTCGGTCATAATAATCTATACAGCCTAAAAGAGGGTGCTTTTTGATAATATTCATTCCCTCAATGATAAATTGGGCTGACGGAGGGATTTTATTTTTGTTATTCGATTTTTTAGACATAATTACTCCTGTTTTTGTATCAGTCGGGGCAGGTCACGAACAATTTCAACCATGAACCAATCGGGCAAGGTTTTTCCGCCGTCATCAGATGCGACTAACTGTGCCAGTTCAAAATTGATACTTGCCAATTCTTTGATAAGTGCCTTTGCCCTGTGCGTGAAAAACTGTGTATTGCTGTCAAGCTGTTCCTTGCTTTTCGGCAGTTCCAGAAGAAGTCTGTCACGGAACGACTGTGCAAGAAAATACAATACATCTCTGTCTTCGGGCTTTGCAGGCCAGCGTGCATCGCCTTTGATAATATCCGACAGTAAATTTTTATTTCCCAAATGTTTCGTATAAGCCACAAACATTCCTGCATGGGACGGTGATATACAGCCGTAAGCAAGCGTTTTCAGCATTTGGGAGCCTGCCGAAAGTCCTGACGTTTGAAATTCTTTGATAAGGTCACTTAAAGTATGCCATGAACGGGGCGTTGAAAAGGGTTCTTCCGTTTTTGGCGGAACGGAAAATAAATGTTCAGGGCGTGCCGTGATATAGTCCGTCACCCATTCGTGAATCCCTGCGGTATATGCCCATGAAAGCCATTGATTTACATCAACTTTCAACTGTACATGAAACATTCTGTTCACCAGTGCAGACGACATTGTTTTGACAATAGCATTATCCTGAGTCCTGTTTCCTGCACCGATCACAACACTTCCTTTGGGCAGATGATATTCACCTATCCTGCGTTCATATATCAGACTGTAAAAGGCTTTCTGAACTTCTTGCGAACAGGCATTCAGTTCATCTAAAAACAAAACATACGGTTCATTTCGTGCAATCATTTTAGGCGGCAGAAATTCCGATACATTTCCGTTGATTCTCGGAATACCGATAATATCTTCGGGGGCAAGCTGACTTCCTAAAAGTGACACACACTCCATGCCTACGTCCACAGCAAACTGTTCAACAAGTGCCGATTTTCCTATACCGGGTGCACCCCAGATAAATACAGGTCTTACGGGTGCGACTGTCAGTAATATTTCCGATAATTCTTCCTGAGTTACTTGTACGGGTAAATTCATAAACTTCTCCTTTTTGAAAATAAAATAAAAAATGCACCTCTGCATTGAAACAGAAGTGCAAAAAATACATGATAAAACTGCCGGATCAGTGTGAAGATACAGCTATCCCACACAAATCCTTATCAAGCGGCAAATTTCACAATTCTGTTTCCGTATTATACTAATGTGATATATATTAGGTCGTATATTAAGTATCATCATGAAATTCACCCTTTCTTTAATATGATAGCAACACTATCATACAACTGTTTTTGGCATTTGTCAAGTAACAATATTTTTTATATCAGCTTGCCATCGGAAATTTCTATTTTTCTTTGGCAGGAATCGGCAATATTCATATCATGTGTAATGATAATAATCGTTTTGCCGTCCTCATTCAGATTTTTGAAAAGTTCCATGATTTCGGCAGAAGTTTTTGTATCCAATGCCCCCGTCGGTTCGTCTGCCAATATGAATGACGGCTCATTCACAATAGCCCTTGCAACAGCGGTACGCTGTTTCTGACCGCCCGATAATTGACTGACAGGCTTGTTGGCAAGTTCACGGATACCTGTTTTTTCCAAAGCCGAAAGTGCAAGGGCATTTGCATTACGCTTTTTGGAAAAATACAGCGGTATCTTTACATTTTCGAGAACAGTATATTCTTCAATGAGTGCAAAATCCTGCATGACGATACCGACCTTTTCATTTCGTATCTGAGCGAGTTTTTGATCCGACAGCTTATGCACATTGATTCCGTCAAGCATATATTCGCCTTTTTCAAAAGTATCTATACAGCCGATCATATGCAGTAAAGTTGACTTGCCTGCCCCCGATTTTCCTATGACAGCCAGCATTTCACCGTCATCAACAGTCAGTGAAATATCTGTTAATGCAGTAAAGGCATTTGCTTTTTTATAGTTATAAGTCTTGGTGAGATTTTTTATTTCTATCATATTCAGACACGCTCCTTTAACGTCAGTACAGGTGAAGATGTTTTGATAATTCCGAAGGGCAGTATCAGTGAAAGTATAAATATCAGCACTATCAGTGATACGCTCACGATTATATTCATCATGCCGAAAGTCATTCCTATGAGATATTCAAAATTGAATTTCTGCATAACGATAATGCCTGTCACGGCTAAAATGGCTGATAGGAAAAGAGTGATCAGCATTTCTGCACTCATTATGAAAATGCAGTCTTTCTTGCGGCAGCCGCAAAGAAAAAATATTCCGAATGTGCGGATCTGTCTGATTGCGGATATTGCAGATGAACCTATTGAGCCTAAAAGCACCATAATAACAGCCGTGATTATCATTGGAAACATTCTGTAATAAATATCATTTATTTTTTGTTCGGTAGCCTGTGCAAGCGTTGCAAGTGTCTGATTCGGGCGTATCATTCCGACAGTGCTTAAATATTCCGTTTTGGATTTAAAATCCTCCTCACTCACATTGCCGTATGTCACAAACCATATGGAATTGGGTATGATATTATAGCCGTCTGTGCCGTAACCTGTATCGCCTTCGGGAAAAAGTTCCTTTGAAGCAAAAAAAATAAGGATTAATATTGTGGATGAAAATTATAATAGTGTGGATTTGAATACTTATACGAGTAGGAAAAGAACAAAAGTT
>CAMHPW010000121.1 GCA_946187095.1 uncultured Clostridia bacterium
TTTCATAACTCCTATTATACCATACTTTCTCCATTTTTCAAAATTGATTTCCGTGCAGTACCGGTGAGATCGTCAAAAAATACTTCCATGTCAACGTCAATCCGTTACCGCTTGCCATCAATGCATCTGTTTCGTCAAGTTCGATCATGCTCGGAAATGCCGTTACGGTAAAGGCAAATGCTTCGGGCGGTGCGGGAACATATCAATATGCTTTCTACTATAAAAAAGACAGCAATACGAAATGGACGGTAAAACAGGGCTTCAAAGCCAACAATACGGTTTCGATACAGCCTGCCAATGCAGCGACCTACAGTATCTGTGCAAAAGTCAAGGACAAGAGCGGCACGATTGAAAAGCAGTATATGCAGCTGACCGTTTACAAAAATATAGAAAATCAATCGACAATCAGTGCTTCTTCCATACAGTCAGGCAATTCTGTCAAGATAAGCTGCAGGGCTTCGGGCGGTTCAGGATTTTATAACTATGCAGTATACTACAAGAAAACATCCGACTCAAAGTGGACTGTAAAACAAAGTTATCAGTCCAATACATCCGTCACCATCACCCCTGCCAAAATTGCCGATTATGAGATATGTGTCAAGGCAAAAGACAGTGACGGCAACGAATCCAAAAAATATTTCAAGCTCAGTGTAACGGCTGCTGCCCTTGCCAACAATTCCCAAATATCCTCCGAAAACATATCCGTCAGCCAGAGTGTCAAAGTAACGGCATCGGCATCGGGCGGTACAATTCCTTATACATATGCTTTCTATTACAAGAATATCAATGGCTCGTCATGGACGAAAAAACAGGATTTTTCTTCTAATTCATCCGTATCGATCAAATTTTCCACGCCTGATACATACAATATCTGTGCAAAAGTCAAAGACCAAAGCGGAACGATAGTAAAAAAATACTTCACTGTGACGGTCACTAAATAAAATCCCGTTTCATTGAATATCAACAAACAGTCCGAAACATATCAGCTTCGGACTGTTTGTTTTTTTTTATACAACTGTGAATTACATTCAATCATCATAACCGTTAGGATTCTGCTTCTGCCATCTCCATGAATCACGGCACATATCCGTAATGTCATACTGTGCTTTCCAGTCCAGTTCCCTTTCCGCCTTGGACGGATCCGAATAACAGACAGCAATATCACCGGGTCTTCTCGGTTTGATCACATAAGGAAGTTTGATTCCGTTAGCTTCTTCAAATGCCTTTACAATATCAAGCACTGAATAACCATGACCTGTACCAAGATTGTATACAGCCAAACCGCATTTGTTTTCAATCGCCTTCAAAGCCTTGACATGACCGTTTGCCAGATCAACAACGTGTATATAGTCTCTGACACCCGTACCGTCAGGGGTATCATAGTCATTTCCGAATATGCCGAGTTCTTTGAGCTTTCCCACAGCGACCTGCGTGATATAAGGCATGAGATTGTTCGGTATTCCGTTGGGCGATTCACCTATCGTGCCGCTTTTGTGTGCACCGATCGGATTGAAATAACGTAAGATCACTACATTCCATTCCGGATCAGCCTTCTGCATATCCATCATGATCTGTTCAAGCATTGATTTGGTCTGACCATAGGGATTCGTACACTGACCTTTCGGACAGTCCTCAGTGATCGGGACAACTGCCGGAGTACCGTAAACGGTCGCAGAGGAACTGAAAATAATATTCTTGCAGCCGTTTTTACGAAGGACATCAAGCAGAACAAGTGTACCATTGATATTATTGTCATAATATTCCCACGGGAAAGCAACAGACTCTCCCACTGCCTTAAGACCGGCAAAATGAATACAGCAGTCAAACTGATTTTCTGAAAAAACCTTTTCCATTTTTTCTCTGTCACGGATATCGGCTTCGTAAAATGCGATTTTTTTGTTAACGATTCTTGCCACTCTGTCCAGTGATTTTTTGCTGGAATTGACAAGATTGTCAACAACAACCACATCATGTCCTGCCTCAACCAATTCAACGACCGTATGTGAACCTATATATCCGGCTCCGCCGGTAACAAGTATATTCAAACCCATCACTCCCCAAAATTATTGTATTAATTATACAGTAAACACCTGTACTTGTCAACTCAGAAGAATCCAACAAATTTTTCCCGCTTTTATTTGACAGCAACACTGAAATATTTTTTGGAGACAATGCCGTTATTGTCTTTTACTTTGATACAGACATCATAATCCGTATTTTTGCAGGGCTTGATAACGACTTTTGCATTTTCCTGATAATCCTGTTTCAAAGTCCATTTGCTTTCGGATTTTTTCTTGTAAAGTACGGAATACTGATAATTTCCCATACCGCCCGTTGCAGAACCTGTGACGGTAACTGTACTGCCCTTTCTGATCGTTGCAGCAGAAATGACAGATGTGTTTTTCAGCTTCGGGTTGACTTTGACGGTAAAAT
Source organism: uncultured Clostridia bacterium (assembly GCA_946187095.1). Taxonomy (GTDB): domain Bacteria; phylum Bacillota; class Clostridia; order Oscillospirales; family Acutalibacteraceae; genus UBA1213. The sequence goes on from CAMHPW010000121.1 coordinate 2,434, forward strand.
ATTTTTTTGCGATATCACCGTTGCTGTCTTTGACTTTTACGCATATGTCATAGTCTGTGGCTTTGGCAGGTCTGATACAAACACTGTTATTGTCGCTGTAATCCTGTGCCACAGTCCATTTTTTCTCTGTTTTTTTCTTGTACAGGATTGCATACTGGTAGCTGTGACTGCCGCCGTAGCCTCTCGCTGAAACATCGATATAATCACCGAGAACGATCTCATCAAACCAGATATCCGAATGGTTCTCCAACGGAATGTTATAATTGATCCTTGTTCCGAGAACGGAACAGGAAGTTTTCTCATAAGCATTGCCATCAGCATTCCTATAAATTGCTGTTCATGATAAGAAACTCCTTCACAAAAAATATTTTTTCAATTTTATCACATTTTGTCATACAATTCCATTGACAGAACAGACAAAATTGAATGGAAAAACTTACTTGATATCCTTCAGTATTTTGGCGATTCTTTTCATTTTACCTCGTTTTGCCGACTTCACTATTCTGTAAGGCAGGAGAATGGGAAGCAATATTTTATGTTTATAGAAAAACGGATAATACTCCTTTACGGCATTCATCGGTAAAAAGAGTTTTTCTTTGATATAAGCGGATTTTCCCTTATGTCCGCCGCCATACTGCAGGACACGGCTCTCTACCTGATTTTGTAATGTCCCGTATGTGCCGGAATTTATGATATATTCCAAAATTTCATTTTCTTGTTTCGTCAGTTTTTCGCCTTGGAACAGATGCATGGCAAGAGAACAGTTCAGCCGCTCAAAATCACTGATTCCGAGTTTTTGGATTTCAGAGGAAATATAGACATCGTCAAGCTGACTGCCAAATTTTTCCCAAAAAACATAGATGTCAAGCAGTGAACGCAGTCCTGTTCCACCTTCCGAAAAGTGCTTGTATTCATGGGCTGTCAGATAGATATACAGGTCTTCGTTGCTGAAATGATAACCGAAGTGATTATTTTCATCTTTTATCAGACGTTCTTTGATATTTTGATAATACTGATATATTTCCGGTTTATGAGTAGTATTGAACAGTTCCCTATGCATTTCAAAATTGCTGACGGGGGGTTTGAAATATACGTCATGATTTCCCAAACCGAAATGCTCACAGGTAAAGCCGAGATCAAGGAATATATCCCGAATTTTCTCGGAATAAGCCTTGTCAAACAGGATATCAAGATCGGACATCTGCCGCATACCGATCAAAGGATACCAATCTTTTATCACAGCACCTTTCAATGGCATATACCATATTTTTTCCTGTTCCATTTTTTCAAAAAGCATTTTTTTGTCAATATCCATAGCAGTCACTTTTCTGACGGATTTAGCCCTTGCCTGTTCAAATCTTTTATCGCTGATTCCTGCCGCCTTTAATACACAGGCAACAGTTGCCGTCAGCATATGCTTTTCTGCCGCCTGATATAAATGACCGAGATCAATTGTTTCTGCCTGTTCGGGAGTGACAGGCGTATTATTTACGGCACAGCCGCAAAGCAAAATAACATTGTCGATTGCTTCTCTGTATTCTTCCTTTGTCAATACTTTCGCCTCACTTTTCCAAGTAAAATACGCATTTTTTTGATTCCGTACCGCAAGGGAAAAATCAGATACCACAGGTATGCATAAAATTTATATTTCCTGTTCCTGACAGGAATTTCTTTGTTGTCTCTGATCACAGCCGTCAGAACACCTATGATATGTCTGTCTGTGATGCCATATTCCGGATTGATACGGTTATCACCGCAAATGACATAATCACTTTTCCGTACCTGTATGATGCGGTGCAGCACATACTGTCCACTGTCACGCCTATATAACGGTATATCAAATCTTTTCAGCCTGCCGTCTGTTTTTTCGAGCACGAGAAGATCACGCCCCTCTTTGATCAGCGGCATCATACTGTCACCCTTGTTGGTATAGATCAGTTTTCCGTCACGTTCAATGATTTCTTCAAAGCTCATTTTAATATTTTTAATTTCTTTTACTTCTTTTTTTTCTTTTTTAACAACTTTAGAAAGAAATATATATGTAAATTTATTTCCCACAGAGAAATTTTTATGCCATTCTTTTTTATATTTTTCATCTTTTTTTTCCTGATTTTTTTCCTCATCTTTTAAATAATTCATAAACTCATTTGTACTTTTTCCTTTTTTAGAATACATTTGGTGTAACAACAACTGATCATTATCATTCAAATTGCCATATAACTCAATTTCTTTTATTATCATTTTATCTATATCCTTTATTTCATTTCTGACTTTATTAAATTCATTTTTTTGTTTACTTATTTTGTAATTTAATTGTCTTTCGCATTTATTCATTTCTTCAAATCCATTATTTCTTTCTTCTGTACTTTTCAATTATCTTTCTCTTTGTTGCCTCTAGGTTGTTCTCCATAATGAAGGAGATGTCATTGATTTTGTGAAACTTGAGCGATTGACATCGACCACAACACAG
>CAMHPW010000122.1 GCA_946187095.1 uncultured Clostridia bacterium
TAGGCAACTGCAAAAAGTTTATATGCCCTTAATGGCGTTTCTTTTTCCTTTTTCTTTTCGCTGCCGGATGTACTGCCGCCGATGAGTTTTTTCTTTTCAGGGTTTGCAGAAGAAGGTCTTCAAGACTTGTAAACACATCAACAAGGGAAAAATCATCAAAGCCGTCATACCAGACATCAGGTTCGGGAATCGTGTCATCAGCCGTTTTTGCCATTACCCAGATGATATCTTCAAGAGGGGCAAAAGTGAAATTATCAAAATTGCCATTTTCCAGTTCCATGAATTTCGCCAAGTCTGCAAAGAACTCTCTGCCGAATTGATTTCTGTATCTGCGGAGAGTTCCTGCGGTGCATTTGAAGTTTATATTTTTGCCGTCAATCCGAATGGTCTTTTCCATTTAGTCACCTCATGTCGTAACTGTCGGGAACGATACAGCGGCAAGTTCACTTGTTCCCGGCAATTCGATTTTTACCCACTTCTTGTTATCAGACGGATTTTCAAGCGGTGCCGAAATCAAATGGTATTCTACAAATTGGTCGTCCCAGTCGCCGTCCTCTTTGGTCTTGCCGTTCATAGTGGGCTTTTTGCCTGCACAAGTGTTGAAATATACCGTTGTTTTGCCTGCACCGTCTGTCGTTTCTTCGGACAGGATAAGGGCAAAATGCGGTCTTGTAACTGCCTTGCCTTCTTCGGCAACACCTGCCGTCTGTCCCATCGTTGCCGATACATCTCCATACCATGATTTTGCGATATCGTCAATAATATCTATCAGTGTTACGTCAATGTCATAGCCGCTGTTTGCATTTCCTGCATAGACAAGAGCGGAATTAGCCCAGACCGTATGCAAATCGCCTTTGGGTTCTGCACTGTATTCTCTTGCCCCTGCCTGAGCATCTGCCAGATATACGGGAGTTCCGAAAGTAACTGTATCCGTACCGAAAGTGATCGGTGCATAGCCGATTCTTACAATACCTGTTTTCATTGTATCACCTCATAAAAAGAGTAATATGTTATATACAGACCTTGATTTTCGTCAAAGGTTCTGCTTTTGTCATAAGTCGTAAAGCCGTCAAGGATAGTTTCAACTGTATTTTCAACCGTATCAACATCACCTGAAAGGCTTGTGTAAAGTTCAAGAGTAGTTTTTCTTTTTCTCAAGACTGTTTTACTGTTGGCTGTCGTAAAGCTGAAATCACCGTCAAGGTATATCAGATAGGGGGGAGTCTGTCTTTCCAGAAAGACGTTATGTGCAACGGGCAGGGCATTTTCAAGGAGTGCAAGGAGATTACTTTGCATTTTTGATAGCCTCCTCGACTGCCGAAAGATATTTCGGGACATATTCCATTTCAACGGGTTCAATATGCGGTTGTGCAGGGACTCTTGAAGTGCCGCCCTTTGTGGCATGACCTTCTTCAAGCAGATGTGTTAATTGATAATGCCCTTTGTTATGCACGACATATTTACTCGTACCCATACGGTATTTATATCTTTTCTTGCCTGTAACTTCCTTTACCGCCCAATCTGCCGCATAATCGCCTGAATCTTTGGGAGATGTTTCGGAAAGTTCATTTGCAATTTTCTTTGCAGCTTTCTTTGAAGCATTGTCAATTTCAATAGCCAACGCTTCATTGTAGCTTTCAATCTCTCGCATAATATCCGCTGCCAAATCGCTTTTCATAACTTTTCCGCCCCCTTGATATTCAGAACGCTGTCGGCAAAGAGAATATTGTCAATGAAAGTAATATCGTAAATTCTGCCGTCAAATACAATCCTGTAATCCGTTTTATTAAGATTTTTCAGGGAATTACAGTAACGGATTTTGAAATTGACGATATTTTCTTCATGCTGTTCTCTTGCCTGCCAGTATTCACGATTTGAAACACCGTTGACAGCCGCCCAACAGGTATAATAATCTGTCCATTCGGGTATCTGATTTCTTTTTGTATCGGCTGTCACGGTGCGTTTTTGTATGGTGATTCTCTTATCAAGCCTGCCAATGTCAACTGTCATCTTCACTGTCATCATCTCCAAATGAGAAAGAAAGCTGATTGATGATAGAACGTATCACATACTGCACTTTTTCGTTAGTGCTGTTTATGTCGAATGTCATTGAGCGTTTTTCATACAGTTCCGCAACAATGACACGCATTAACAGTTTGACTCTTGCGATTTCTTCATTACATTCACCGATTGCGTCAGTGATATATTCCCTTGCAACGTCCATCAGAAGTGTAATGAAATTATCGTCATCATCAAAGTCAACTTTCAGATATGACTTCATTTCGGCAAGTGTCATCAGGTTCCACCGCCCTGAGATACTCTCTGGTCTTCAACCTGTAACTGTCCGTAACAATAGCATTTATCCGAACTGTCGCACTGTACGACTGTCACAAACTCAATCAATCGTGCAACAGTGGTATTTGACATAAAGCCTGCTTCCTGCGATGCCGCAAAGTATGTACCGCCCATGTCAACAAATTTACAGCCTTCTTCGAGATTACCGTAAAAAATAGGTGCATATCCGGGAGAAGTCGTTGTCGCTGCACTTGACGGCATTTGTGCATTGGAGAATACATCAACGATATATCCCATAAATCTTTTCTTTGTGGGCTGAGAAATATCCGGCTGCATAATCGGTCTGCCGTTTTCGTCAAGCTGACTGTCGAGATAATCAAAGCCGTCCTGATTGGTAACGATTCTTGCACCGTAAAGGGCAGCCGGATCCAAGTCCTTATTGATGGAAGATTTGAGCTGTTTCCAGTTGGCAAGCGTTTTAACAGTCTTATTGGATTTCAGACAGGCAATCGCCATCGCATTTTCCGTGATAATGGCTTTCTTTGCAAATACACCAACGATATATGCAATAAGGTCATTATCCGTCAAGGCAAGCAGGGTATTGGAGAGTTTCACAAAAGCGGCTTTTTCTGCAAGGCTGTATGTTACCTGAGTAAAGGCAATATCATTGCTGACAGTGCCGTCTGTACCGTCTGCAAAATCAACGAGTCCTGCAAGGCTGTCGAGATTCTCAACAGGGAATGCACCTTTGAGAGCCGTTGTTTTGATATAACCGAGAACGTCACGCATGGAACGGTATTCTCTGAGCTTATTTCTGATTTGTGTCTGAATGTCCTGCGGAAGTATATATCCCTCACCGTTTGCACCGTTGGGAGAACTCGTTGTCGGGAGAAGAAGGGCATTTTCGGCACTTGTCAGAGGTTTGCCTGTAAACTTCTTCAGACAAGCCCTGATATAATTTGCACTGTCATTTGTCTGCGAATTGTCGGGAGTTTTGGCATTTGCCTTGAAATTCATCTGATTGGCTTCATCAAGAAAAACCTGTGCGGAAATCTTATTCTGCAAATCCTGAATTTCATTCCTGACGGCAGCGGCATCATCAAGTTTATCATTATCAAGGCAATTCTGCATTTTTGTCAGAAGATTGGAAAGTTTATTCTGCATTTCTTCAACTTTGGTCATAGTAGTTTACCTCACTTTATATTATTTTTGAGCCTGAACATATCCAATTCAAGCTGTAATTTCTGTTTAGCCGTGTCATTTTTGACGGTATCGGGCTTATGCTTATACCTGTCATACATATTGCTGATACTTGCCTGTACAGGTTCGCCCTGCTCAATCTCAATATTGAAATACTGTTGAGCTTCACCGCAAGTCAGCCATGTTTCACGGTCTATCATGGATTTTATCTTTTCGGGAGTCGTGCCATTAACAGCGTGTGCCGTGTAGATATCAATAATGGACTTTTCGCAAGTGTTCAGGGCTTCAATGCACTTCTTCATGTCATCGGCATTTCCCATACATAACGCCCAAGGCTTATGCAGCATGATTTGTGCAGACGATTTTGCAACAACCTTATCACACGAAAAAGGAATTATCCCTGCAATACTTGCCGCTATGCCGTCAATGTGTGCAACGGTTTCGCCCTCGTATCTCGACAGGATATTATATATCGCCATGCCGCCGAATACATCTCCGCCCCCTGAATTGATATACACATCAACTTTTTTCTTACCGTCAAGGGAGTGCAGAAAATCAGCGACATCTTGAGGGGCTTTATCTTCTTCAAGATACATACTTTCCCATTGAGAGCCGCATATATCGCCATAGAAATATAACTCTGCACTGTCTGTATCGGCTTCATCAACAATACGCATATAGCCGCATTTTCTTTTGTTTTTATCCGTGAATTTGTATTCATTCATCTTGTTTCACCTCCACCATTTTATATTGCTTGCCTAAATCGTCAATCCATATCGCCGCCCCGTTCTGCATTAACAGACGGTCAGTGCCTTTGATGAATTTCAGATTTTCCCTTCGTCTTGCCTCGGCTATCTGCATGATACCGCCGCCCACTGCCGTTGTATATGCCTGCATACGACTTAACAAGTCAGTCCTTAACATCACATCGGCATTCCCCTCTATGAACATACCGTCATTTCTTTCCTCTGTCGTGAGAAGTTTATAAGACATTTCCTGCTCATAGCAGGTCAGAACATTCTGAACTGTATCGGAATAAAAAGCCTTGTTCTGTTCCGTGATATTGGAATACGTTGATTTCTCCATGTCATTCAACTGAAAACTCTTTACTCCAAAGGCATTGGCAATATGTCTTGTCGTCAAGCCGTTCAATTCAAAGAACTGATTGGAAACAAGATTTGTCTGCAAGGTCTTGATGTCAAAATCACTTGGAATGGGAATCACTTTTCCTGCATTCTGCACACCGCCCATGCTTTCAAATTTCTTTTGAATTTTAGACTTCTTATCGGAATTCAAGTCGCCCGTATATGTAACGATAATCGGATCCTGCAAACCCTTTTTATATCTCTCTTTAACGACATTTTGTGCATACTTTTCCTGCGAAATGACAT
>CAMHPW010000123.1 GCA_946187095.1 uncultured Clostridia bacterium
TTTCACGCATATAGGAAATATCGTTTAAAGAAGAAAATATGCAGAACAGGAAATAAATCTTGTTCTGCATAGCCGCACATACGTTAAACATCCTTATGGAAAGTACGCAAATGTCTGTTCCGCATTTGTTTTGTGAAATTGTCAACTTATTTAAAAAAAACAGGTTGACAATTGGGGCGATATGTAATATAATATAAATGAAATCAATAAGGAAATTTTCCTCTGTCTTTCAGGGGAGACAGGATTTGGAAGGGTACCGCTCGCCCCGAAGATTTAAAAGAAGTTTCAGCTTTACCTGCCTTTCCCGAAAGGCAGAGGAAGATTTTTTTGAAAAAGGAAATGAGAAATATATGGAAAAAACGAAAAAGCGTATCAATCAAAGTTTGCCTGATCTGATGTATACAGCGATGTTTACGGCTTTGATTGTCGTATGTTCACAGATATGCGTGCCGACACCCGTACCGTTCACTTTGCAGACACTTGCCGTATTTGTTGCAGGCGGTCTTTTGGGGTGGAAAAGAGGAGTTTTGAGTGTAGCAGTATATATCATTCTGGGAATCATCGGAGTGCCTGTATTTGCGGAATTTTCGGGCGGTCTAAGTGTACTTCTGGGCATGACGGGCGGTTATATCATCGGCTTTTTGTTCACGGCTTTTGCAGTGGGACTGATGTGCGAAAAACTCGGAAGAAAATTATGGGTACTGATCGTTTCCATGATCATAGGACTTTTGGGCTGCTATGCATTCGGAACGGTATGGTTCATGGTCGTATATACCCGACAGGTCGAGCCGATCGGATTTACAGCGGCATTGATGATGTGTGTCGTGCCGTATCTGTTGTTTGATGCTGTCAAGATAGCGGCGGCGGCAGTCGTGGTGAATCGCCTTGATAAAATCATCAGACTTTGATTTACGCCCGCATCACAGTCTTTGCATACAGTTTTTCAAAGGCGAGGGCTACAGCAGGGAATTTGTCATTTCTATGACGGAAATTATCCGTATGTTGAATGAAAATAATCCTGTTGTGAAACTGTCGGCTCAATGTGATGTGATATGTGGAAAATGCCCGAACAATATCAATGGTGTATGCCTGAGTGAAGAAAAAGTATCTCATATTGACAGGAGATGTCTTGAAAGATTGAAACTGCATTTCGGAGATGAAATGCAATGGCAGGATTTGAAAAGGCTTGCCTTTGAAAATATCATACAATGCGGCAATTTGAAAGATGTATGCCGTGAATGTCAGTGGAGTGGATTGTGCCAATAAAAAATACTTGCAGTAGAAAATATACTGCAAGTATTTTTTTATTCCTCTTCGGACTGATTTTCTTTACTGTCGGTGTCAAAGTCAAGCCTGTCGGGATCGGATATATAATATCTGTCGAGGAGCTTATCGTCCACACGGTCAAGCTCGGTTTTCGGCAGGGTGGAAAGCAGTTTCCAGCCTAAATCAAGACTTTGTTCGATAGTGCGGTTTTCGCTGCCCTGATTGACAAAACGCTGTTCAAAGAGCTTGCCGAACTGCATATATTTTTTATCAATGGGAGAAAGTTCTTCTTCACCGATAACGGATGCCAGAGAACGTGCGTCCTGCACTCTTGCATAAGACGCAAAAAGCTGATTGGCAAGTGCCTGATGGTCAGCCCTTGTATAGCCCTCACCGATACCGTCTTTCATGAGTCGTGAAAGTGACGGCAATATGGATACAGGCGGATAAAATCCTGCACCCTCCAGATCACGGTCAAGAACGATCTGTCCTTCTGTGATATATCCTGTCAGATCGGGGACAGGGTGGGTAATATCGTCATTCGGCATAGTTAAAATCGGAATCTGAGTAACGGAGCCTTTACTGCCTTTTATCATTCCTGCACGTTCATACAGTGATGCAAGGTCGGAATACAGATATCCGGGGAATCCTTTTCTTCCCGGAATTTCACCCTTTGAAGATGAAAATTCTCTCAAAGCCTCTGCATAAGAGGTCATATCCGTCATGATAACCAGAACGTGCATATTACATTCAAAGGCAAGATATTCCGCCGCCGTCAATGCACATCTCGGAGTAAGTGTTCTTTCGATGATAGGATCGTTTGCAAGGTTCAGGAACATGACAACTCTTGATAAAACGCCGCTTTGGTCAAAACTTCTTCTGAAGTAGTCGGCAACGTCATTTTTAACGCCCATTGCCGCAAAGACCACACAGAAATTATTATCTTCATCATCGGAAATTTTCGCCTGTCTTACTATCTGAACGGCAAGTTCATTATGTTTCATGCCCGAACCTGAGAAGATCGGCAGTTTCTGACCTCTGATAAGTGTCATCAAGGTATCTATGGTGGAAATACCTGTATTGATATAATTTCGGGGATAGATTCTTGATACAGGATTCATGGGAGTACCGTTGATATTGGCTTTTTTGACGGGGTAAACGTCACCCAAGCCGTCTATGGGAACGCCTGCACCGCTGAATACACGCCCCATGATTTCAGGAGAAAGTGACAGTTCCATCGGCTTTGCCTTCAGGCGAGTCCTTGTATTGTCAAGGGAAATGGACTTTGTACCCTCAAATACCTGTATGACGATTCTTTTGCCCTCTATCTGAACGATTCTGCCGTGACGGCACTGTCCGTTATCAAGGCGGATATCCACCATTTCTTCAAAAGACGCATTATCCACGTTGTCAAGCACGATAAGAGAGCCGTTTATTTCTTTTACGCCAACGTAATCTATGATCATGATTCAACTCTCCTTTCATATCGTCAGCTTTGCAAGAGAGCTGTCAATATCTGCAATCAGTTGGTCGAACATTTCGGGCTTATCATTGGGAATGTCATATTTCATTTTGGCAAGCCTTTCAAACAATCCCAATTGAGTGATATTGGAAATAGGTATTGCCGCCGCAATGATCTTTTTGGATTTGCTGTATAAATGGAGAATCGCTTTCATCATAAGTTTTTGTTTTTCAAGCGGTACGAAAGTATCGTCTTTATGGAAAGCATTCTGCTGTAAAAATCCTACACGAATGGCTTTTGCCGTTTCAATGACAAGTTTCTGGTCATCGGGCAGAACGTCTGCACCAATGAGCTTGACGATCTCCATGAGATTACTTTCTTCATGGAGAAGTGAAGTGATCTTATTTCTGTATTTAATGAAATCGTCACCTAAATTTTCCCTGTACCATGCGTCAAGGTCGGTGAAATATTCGCTGTAGCTGTTCATCCAGTTGATAGCAGGATAATGTCTCGCATAGGCAAGGGCTTTATCCAATGCCCAAAAACACCTTGTGAATCTCTTTGTATTTTGCGTGACGGGTTCGGAGAAGTCAGAGCCTTGCGGAGATACCGCACCGATAATGGTAACAGAACCTTCACTTCCGCAAAGGGTTTCGACACGTCCCGCACGTTCATAAAATTCCGACAATCTTGACGGCAGATAGGCAGGGAAACCTTCTTCGGCAGGCATTTCTTCGAGTCGTCCCGAAATTTCACGCAGAGCCTCCGCCCATCTTGAAGTGGAATCCGCCATGATGGCAACGTGATAACCCATATCACGATAATATTCCGCAAGCGTTAAGCCTGTATAAATAGAGGCTTCACGAGCCGCAACAGGCATATTGGAAGTATTGGCAATAAGCACCGTTCTGTCCGTCATAGGTCTGTTGGATTTCGGATCGATAAGTTCGGAAAATTCATTGAGCACCTGACTCATTTCATTGCCACGTTCACCACAGCCGACATAGACGATTATATCGGCATCACACCATTTTGCCAACTGGTGCTGATTCATGGTTTTACCTGTACCGAATCCGCCGGGAATAGCGGCTGTACCGCCTTTGGCGATAGGGAACATGGTATCCATAACACGCTGTCCTGTAATAAGCGGAATCGTAGCAGGCAGTCTTTCACTGCATGGACGTGCATTTCTGATAGGCCACTTCTGACAGAGCGTTAAATCATGCTCAACGCCTTTATTATCCTTGATAGTCACGATAGTGTCCATGAGTTTATATTTGCCGTTGGGTTTTACGCTTGTGACAGTGCCGCTTAAAGTCGGCGGCACAATGAATCTGTGTTCGATAATGGCAGTTTCGGGACAAGTCGCATAAATCTGACCGCCACTCAATTTATCTCCGACTTTTACTTTTATGGTTACGTCCCATTCTTTTTCAAGGTCAAGAGAGGAAACAGCCGCACCCCTTGAAATAAAAGGGCCGCTCAATTCTTCAATGGCTTTGAGAGGTCTTTCGATACCGTCAAAAATATTGTCGATAATTCCTGGACCGAGAAGTACGTTCATGGGTGCCCCTGTACCCGTGACAGGATCACCGGGTTTCAAGCCTGTTGTTTCTTCATATACCTGAATGGTCGTCATTTTATTGTTAATGCCGATAACTTCGCCTACTAATTTTTCATTTCCGACATAGACCATTTCCATCATGGAAAAAGTTCTTGTATCTTTCACGGTCACGACAGGACCGTTGATTCCGTAAATGATATCTTTCACTGTGAAAATCCACCTCCTTTTTTAAGATGTTACAGTCAATCCCGAATTTTCACAGAACCATTCTTTTTGATTTTCAAGTTTGGTGTCGAGAGTTTCATCAACAAGCAGTCCGAGCTGACGGCTTAAACCTGTCAGACCGCCGATCTGAATTTCATCTGACACCTGTATATCGCACTTTCTGCCGAAAGCGGAAAGGATTTTATCTTTGAGTTTCCAATCTCTTTCACAGATATATAAAATGACATCATCAGCCGTGAGTTTTTGGGAAACAGCCTTTGCACTTTCCAACAATTTTTTGATATATTTGTCTGTTTTGGCATAGGCAAGTAATTTTTCCTTTGCACGTTCAAAGACTTTATCTTCAATTTCCCGACGTTTTTGAAA
>CAMHPW010000124.1 GCA_946187095.1 uncultured Clostridia bacterium
AAACACCGTTTTGATTGCTGAAAGACTGGGTAAGGTCTTTACACCTGTTTAATACGCCAATAGAAGTAACTGCATAAGTTAAACGAGGACTGTCGTGAGGACAGGCTGAGTGCAAAACCTGTAAATTGCTGTATTGCGTTGGCTGACTATGCTGTGAACCTTTTTGTAGGATAACATAATCTCGTGTGCTTTATCAAGATAATCTTATGACGCAGATTATCTTCCGATAAGGGAACAAATGCTTATTCCTTTATCGGAGGATAATCGTTGCATAAAGATGGTGGAGATAACGGGGCTCGAACCCGTGACCTCTTGACTGCCAGTCAAGCACTCTCCCAGCTGAGCTATACCCCCGGAAATAATGAAAAATGAGGAATGAGGAGTGAGGAATGAATAATGAATAAATCCGGAAATGTTTCTGCCATTCTGTTATTATTCATTTTTTCACTATTCATTATCAAGAAACCCCGACACAAAGTGACGGGGCATTATTGGTGGGAGAGGGTGGATTCGAACCACCGAAGTCAGTGACAACAGATTTACAGTCTGCCCCATTTGGCCGCTCTGGAACTCTCCCATTTATAAAGCCTGCTGATGAAAACAGGCTTGTTTTTTTCAAAGAGCTGGTGGACGGACTTGAACCCCCGACCTGCTGATTACAAATCAGCTGCTCTACCAACTGAGCTACACCAGCATCTCTCGACGACTCCTATATATTACCACATCCAATTCGATTTGTCAACAGTTTTTTTTAATTTTTTCAAAGAATTTTTTCAGGCAGTGAGAGACGGCAAATACATTTCCCACTGCTCCGGATATCAGAACTGAAAGTCAAAAAACGGAATGTAGGCAGACAGCGGGACGGCGATCCCGCCGCATATGATACCGAAAACCGCACCTGCCATCACATCAGTAGGATAATGCACCAACAGATACATTCTTGAAAAAGCCATCAGTGCCGCAAATATCAGAACGGGGATAAAAAGCTGCTGACACATGAACAGCATGACCACCGATACCGCAAACGATGAAGAAGAATGTCCTGACGGGAATGAATAGTGCGGAGGGTTTTCGATCAGCAGATATTCTTCAAAAGACTTGTTGCAGGGACGGACACGCCCGACAATATGTTTGATAGTGACCTCTCCCCCCAGCCATGTGAAGCACATCGCAAGAAGTATCGTAAATCCTGTCAGCCGCCATTTGTTCATCAGCAGGAACGGCATTGTAAAAACAAACCATATATAGCCGTGATTTCCTACAGTCGTGATGAGTATCATCATTTTATTAAGAAAAGATGTTCTTTTATGAGTCAGTTTGAGAAGTATTTTTTCATCCCAAGCCTGAATTTTTTCAAGCATATGTATCCACCCTCTGAAGTTACAAAAATGTCACATTCATTATATCACATTGTTTCTTCATTTTCAAATATATTTATCGGATAAGCAGGAATTTTTTTGAAATTTCATATAAAATAGCATATTACCCCAAAAACCAATATTTCACCCAAATATATCATGATATTCAAATCAAAAAACGTCCGTCACACATTTTGGCTATTGACTTTTGGACAGGAATGTTATACGATTTGAGTATCTTTTTTGAAAGGAATGTTGTTATGACAGTAAAAATAAAAAAGCTCAGGGAAAATGCAGTCATGCCCAAGAGAGCGACGGCATTTTCCGCAGGAGCCGACCTGTATGCCTGTATCGATGAACCTGTGGTGATAGAACCTTCAGGGCTTGCCAAAATTCCTACAGGCATTGCCATTGAAATGCCGCAGGGAGATATGGCAGCCTTCCTGTTTGCCAGAAGCGGTCTGGGAGTCAGATACGGCATCACGCTTTCCAACGGCGTGGGTGTTGTTGACAGTGATTACAGAGGTGAAATCTGTGTCGGTCTGTGCAACGTGTCCGACAAGCCCTATACCATACAACCGAATGAGAGGATCGCACAGATGGTCATTATGCCCGTGGTGCTTGCCGATTTTGCGGAAGCCGATGAGCTTGGCGATACGCAGCGTGGTACAGGCGGTTTCGGCTCAAGCGGAAAGCTGTGAGGAGATCATATGATAGGGATAGATCTGGGTACAGCCAATACAGTGATATATCTGCAGGGAAAAGGCATTGTTCTGAGAGAACCGTCTGTCGTTGCACTTGACAAAAATAAAAATGAAGTCATTGCAGTCGGCATCGATGCCAAAAATATGACAGGCAGAACTCCCGAAAATACGGAAGTCATCCGACCGCTGCGAAACGGCGTGATCACCGATACGGATATCACGGCTTCCATGCTTGGCGGCTTTCTCAAAAAGGCTGTCAAAACGGGATTTTTTGCAAGGGACAAAATTATTTTATGTATCCCGTCATGCAGTACGGAAGTGGAACGTCTTGCGGCAGAGGATGTTCTGGGAATGCTCTATGCCAAAAAAGCAGGCATTGCCGAAGAACCTCTTGCGGCAGCGGTCGGTGCAGGTCTGGACACTGAAAGTCCCAACGGCAAAATGATACTCGATATCGGCGGCGGAACTTCCGAAACTGCCGTCATATCTGCAGGAAATATCATTGTTTCCGATTCCGTCAAAACGGGCGGCGATGCATTCGACAATGCCATTGAGGAATATATCAAAAAGAAATATGCTCTTATCATAGGCACAAATACCGCCGAAGAGATCAAGATCAAAGCTGCCAGTGCCTTTGTGACGGATCAAAAGGAAACGATCCTGACCATCAGGGGCAGAAATCTCAAAGGACTTTCCAGTGAAGTAAAAGTAACTTCCACGGATATCAGACAGGCACTTGCCGAACCTTTGCATATCATAGCCGAAAGCGTCAAAAAAGTCCTCAATGATACGCCGCCTGAATTGTCGGCCGATTTCCTTGACAGCGGCATTGTCATCACAGGCGGCGGTGCTCTGATCAGGGGCATAGACTTCTTTATCGCCAATGAAACAAAGCTCCCTGTAAAAATTGCCGAAAACCCCCTTGACTGTGTTGCAGCAGGAGCGGTATCAGTGCAGTGAAAAATGCAGTTTACAGGGCCGGCGGCTGACTGTTGCAGTCAAAGAGCTTGTAGCGTGATTTTCCGTGTCTCTTCACATAGTAGAGCATCTGGTCGGCTCTGTTGAGTGCAGTTTCAAACTCCTCTCTTGAGCCTGCCCTGAACGTGGCAATGCCGATGGAACAGGATATCTTTTTCTCATCAGGGATGTAGATATCCTGTTTCAGCTTTGTACGGATTTTTTCCACAAAGCCGTCACTGATCTCTTTATAGATCTGTTCGGCAAAGTCAACACCATCCTGCGAAGTTTTGTTATAGAGCAGAACGATGAATTCGTCACCGCCGTATCTTACGGCAAGACCTGTCCCCTGTGACATACGCCTGATGAGCTTGGCAAACAGAACGAGTACAAGATCGCCTATCTCATGCCCGAAGGTATCGTTATAATACTTGAAGTTGTCAAGGTCGATATAAAGCAGGACATTGCTGCGGATATTGCTTTGTGTGCATATGATCTCTACCTGACGGCTGAATCCGCTGCGGTTGGTGATGCCTGTCAGATGGTCTGTAACGGCAGACTGTTCCAATTTACGGTTCATCCGTTCTATCACGAGACGGTTATCGATCCTTCTGATCGTTTCGCAGAAGAACTGGATGAATGCGAATCGGAGGATTCTCAGGTCATCGCCGTTCAGCAGTACACGGCTGCCCACAGTACGCCGCTTTACCCTGATGTATCCGAGAAAGACCGTTTCCGTACCGTTTTCCTCCATCATGGGAATGCCGATCATTGTCATGATGGGGGCGTTATTGAAAAAATTCATGACAGGCAGGAACTGTGTGAAATTCTTGTCTGTGCGGTTGGAGAGAAATGCCTGTCTGTATGTGCGAAAGAAATCGAATATTTTGTCAAACTGTTCATCGGACAGTCCGGTCTCACCGTCATCGGTCATGGATTCACGCTTATTGCCGATACGGCGGAGGATAATGATCTCATCGATATTATAGCTGTTCTTGATGACAGCCGAGGTACTCAGATAGAGGTCTCTGACGGTCATGTTCTCACGGCCGATCGCCTCCTGCAAAGAAGTAAGGAATTTGATATCTTTTTCACGCTTGTCACTCTTCATTTCCAATGCAGCACTGTGTGTGATCCGTCTGATATCTTCAAGAGGCAGATCGTCCTCTTTTTTCATGATGGGTTCGGGATCACGTGTATGGTGTTCTTTAAAATAGATCAGCTTTTGTTTTTTGCGTTCAAGCTGTTCCTGCTCACAGAAGCGGATGGCTTCATCGATCGCATGATCCGCTTCGCTGTACATTTTCTGTCTGAAATACAGCTCGGAAAGCTCGGTATAATAAATAGGCATGACAAAGAAAAGCGAATTGCGGGAGGTTTTTGTTTTTTCCTTTGCCTTTGCAAATTCCGCAAAACTCATCTGACAGTTATTTTCGTAATGATAGAGCATCCCTTTCAGAAGGTGATAGAGCAAAAGGTCTTCGTCCCATGTACCGTCATTTACATCCTGCAGTACCATGATCATATGTTCAACGATAATTTCCATTTTGCTCAGAAAATAATAGCTGTTGTAATATTCCTGCTGATAATAGCAGCTCAGTCCGATGATGGCATAGAGCTTGACGGTACTGCATGAGCGTATCGACTGATAATTCATTTCCTTCATCATTTTCAGGATCAGTTCCATTTTTCAATTCATAAACTTGATTTTGATATCCATCAAATCCTATTCCATTCCATTTTTTCCCTTTTAAATATTCTCCTTCAAATTTTGTATAAAAATCTGGAAAGAAATTACCAATATTATATCGCCGTATAAATTCTTTTCCTTTTCCATTCTTTTTTCCATCTGTATAAT
>CAMHPW010000125.1 GCA_946187095.1 uncultured Clostridia bacterium
GAATGGAACATAAAAGTTGATTTTATAACTTTTTATAAGTTTTCAGTAACGGAACGGTAACGAAAATCATTACGGCAACTGCCGAGTTGAATTGCAAAACATATACCGGTACATTTCTGATAGCTTACAGCGGACTTGAATTTGATGATATATCCGAAATGGAAGATTATGATGATACTTCTGACTTCAATCGCACAACACCAACAGGGACAATTTCCAATACTATTCCGAATACAGGTGATATGTCCCCCGCAGCATTGGCGGCAGTTATGCTTGCAAGCCTTACAGCAGTTCTGTTACTTGCTGTGAAACGCAGAAAAAATGAGGATGAAGTGTAAAACTGATCCGCACATGATTACAAGAAAAAGCCGTGTTCTCTGATGAAGGGAACACAGTTTTTGTTTTTTTCCGTTCCGTAAATCGAAAATAGAGGCTGTGACATTAACATCACAGCCCCGGATTGTATTTCACGGAAAATCATACTTTATGGAAAAGGTGAGTTTGTTCAGCTTTCAAATTTACTTATTTTACACAAATTAAACAGAATTTTGTTGTTAAATAAGGAGAAATTCTGTTTTTGATGTACATTTGTCGGAAACGGTATGTTAAAATAAAATATTTTTGATTCTCTTGACTGCTTTCATGGTATTTTCGTGAGAGTTGAAAGAGGTCACTCTGAAATAGTTTTTGCCGCATTCTCCGAAGCCCTCGCCCGGTGTGCCGACTACGCCCGCCTTTTCAAGCAGATAATCAAAGAATTCCCAACTGCCCATCTGATTCGGACATTCCAACCAGATATACGGCGAATTCCTTCCGCCTGTATAGTAAATTCCCAATTCATCAAGCATATCCGAAATAATTTTTGCATTCTGACGGTAATAAGCGATATTTTCAAGACATTGTTTCTGTCCTTCTTCACTGAATACAGCAGCCGCTCCGCATTGTACCGCCCATGAAACGCCGTTGAATTTCGTTGCCTGCCGTCTGTACCACATATCATACAGTTTATGACCGCCCCTTGACAATTCTTTCGGAATAACGGTATAACCACATCTTACTCCCGTGAAACCTGCCGTTTTCGAGAGTGAACACAGTTCAATGGCACATTCCCTTGCACCCTCTATGGCAAATATCGAGCGTGGCAGATCGTCCTGTATGAATGCCTCATAAGCCGCATCATAGAGAATAACGGCATTATTTTCAAGGGCGTAATTCACCCATTCTTTGAGCTGTCCGGCATTGTATGCCGCCCCTGTCGGATTGTTCGGGGAACAGATATATATGATATCGGCTTTCACGTTTTTATCGGGCATGGCAAGAAAATGATTGTCTTTTGATGAACTTGCATATATGATTTTTCTGCCCGACATGATATTAGCGTCAACATACACGGGATATACGGGATCGGGGACTAATACAATATTATCTTTGGAGAAAATATCTCCGATATTGCCGCAGTCGGATTTTGCACCGTCCGATATGAAAATTTCACTGTAATCTATATTTATACCGAAACTTTTATAATAATCCGCTATTGCCTGTCTTACAAAGTCATAGCCCTCATATTCGGGATAGCCTTTGAAAGTTTCTTTATATCTCAAATCTTCACAGCCCTTTTTCATGGCATCGACAACGGCATTTGAAAGGGGCAAAGTTACATCACCTATCCCCAAGCGGATAATTTCTTTATCGGGATTTGCCCTTGCAAATTCATTTGTCTTCCTTGCAACGTCCGCAAAAAGATAATTCGGCACGAGCTTTTCAAAATTGTCATTTATTTTCATACAAAAGTCCCCTTACAAGTTGGTATAGCCCATCAAATCAAAGTCAACTTCCTTTGCACAGTCCCTGCCCTCACGGATCGCACGAACTACCAAAGACTGACCGATATGCACATCACCTGCTGTATATATCCTGTCTTTGCTTGTCTTATGTGAATTTTTTTCGGTAAAAATATTGGTTCTCTTATCCGTCTGAATATCAAAGGCTTGTGAAATATAGCTTTCACTGCCTAAAAATCCGGCCGCAATCAATACCAAATCGGCATTTACCGTATATTCACTGTTTTCGACTTGTACAATTTTTCCGCCCTCGAACTTCACTTTGACAAGCACTGCACCTGTTAAATTATTATTTTCATCTGAAAGAAATTCTTTCACAGTCGTCTGATACACTCTCGGATCGTTTCCGTAAACTTCGGCGGCTTCTTCCTGACCGTAATCCGTCTTGAATACTCTCGGATATTCCGGCCAGGGATTGTTTTCGGCTCGTGTTTCGGGGAGTTTCGGCATCATTTCAAGCTGAACAATACTCTTTGCACCGTGACGCACACACGTTCCCACACAGTCATTACCCGTATCACCGCCGCCTATCACTATCACATTTTTGTCTTTGGCACTGATATAATCTTCCGAATTGTCCAAAAGTGCCTTTGTGGTGGATTTGAGGAAATCAACGGCAAAATAGATTCCGTTAGCCTCTCTGCCTTTAACGGCAATATCACGGGGATTCGACGCACCACACGCCAAAATAACCCTGTCATACTGCTTTAAGATATCCTCTGCCGAAATATCCTTTCCAACGTCCGTATTGCTGATGAAAGTGATACCTTCGGCTTTCATGATGTCAATTTTCCTGTTGACAACGTGCTTTTCAAGCTTCATGTTGGGTATGCCGTACATGAGCAATCCGCCCACTCTGTCGGAACGCTCATAAACAGTCACACTGTGACCTCTTTTATTCAACTGGTCGGCGGCTGCCAAACCTGACGGACCTGAACCGATAACGGCAATTTTCTTGCCTGTTCTGACTTTTGGGGGCTGTGGCATAGCATAGCCCTCTTTGTAGGCATTTTCTATGATACTGTACTCATTGGAACGTGTCGTCACGGGTTCGCCGTTTACTCCGCAGGTACAAGCCTTTTCACACAATGCAGGACATACCCTTGATGTGAATTCCGGAAAGTTATTTGTTAATTTCAGCCTTTCATAAGCCTGTTTCCATGCACCGATACTGACAAGATAATTCCATTCGGGAACAAGATTGTTAAGAGGACAGCCCGAAATCATGCCGCCTATCATCATTCCCGACTGACAGAACGGTACACCGCAGTTCATACAGCGTTCACCCTGAATTTTCTGTTCTTTTTGTGACAGAGGCGTGTGAAATTCGTTATAATTCTTAATACGCTCACTTACCGAAGAACACAACGGCTCTTTTCTTTCATATTCCATAAATCCAAAGGGATTTCCCATAAAAATTCCTCTCCTTTAACGTGACTGTATCAGCTCATAGAAAGCCGATATTTTTGCCTGTTCCTCGTCCATACCGTTTTGTTTATGCTGTTTGATGGCTTCCGTGACGATTTTATAGTCATGCGGTATGATTTTCTTGAATTTCGGCAGATATTCTTCAAAATGTGTCAGGATATTTTCAGCCTTTTCCGAGCCTGTTGCGGAAACGTGTTCCGAAATGAGATTTCTCAGTATATCAATATCCTCTTGTGACGATATTTCGGAACATTCGACCAGCTCTTTATTAAGACGTTTATACAAATGGTGGTGTTCATCAAGAACGTAAGCTACACCGCCCGACATTCCGGCCGCAAAATTATTGCCTGTTCTGCCAAGGATAACGACTGTACCGCCTGTCATGTATTCGCAGCCATGCTCTCCGACACCCTCTACAACTGCCGTTGCACCTGAATTTCTCACGCAGAAACGCTCTCCTGCAACTCCGTTGATAAAGGCTTTACCGCTTGTCGCACCGTAAAGGGCAACATTTCCGACAATGATATTTTCCTCTGCCTTGAATTGGGAATGTTCGGGGGGATATACCACTAATTTACCGCCCGAAAGACCTTTTCCGAAATAGTCGTTGCTGTCGCCTTTAAGTTCAAGTGTCAAGCCGTTCGGAATGAATGCCCCGAAGCTCTGACCGCCCGAACCGTTGCAGACAACTTTGTATGTATCATCAGCCAATGTATTGCCGTATTTCACGGTGATTTCGGAACCTAAAGCCGTTCCAAGTGAACGGTCTGTATTTTTAATGTCTATTTCAATCGTTTTCGGCTCACCTGTACGGAGTGCCTTATTGAATTTCCTGATAAGAATTTTTTCATCGACTGTTTCCGACAATTTGAAGTCATAAAGGGATTTCTCGTTATAATGCACCGTTTCACCTGCAAAATCATGATTTAATATCAATGACAGGTCAACTTTTTCCTCACGGGCATTGAGATTATCTTTTTTTCTTAATAAATCCGTTCTGCCTACAAGTTCGTCAACGGTCTTTACACCAAGTTTTGACATATACTCACGGAGTTCATTTGCTATGAAATACATGAAATTAATGACATATTCGGGTTTGCCTGCAAAACGCTTGCGGAGTTCGGGATTTTGTGTAGCGACACCAAATGGGCAGCTGTCCAGATTGCATACACGCATCATAGCACAGCCCAAAGTTACAAGGGGAGCCGTTGCAAAGCCGAATTCCTCTGCACCCAGCATGGCGGCTACGGCTACATCTCGTCCTGTCATGAGTTTGCCGTCTGTTTCAATAATGACTTTATCCCTTAAACCGTTCATAATGAGAGTTTGATGGGCTTCTGCAAGTCCCAATTCCCACGGCAGACCGGCATTATATATGGAACTTCCGGGGGCTGCACCTGTACCGCCGTCATGTCCTGAAATCAAGATGACACCTGCACCGGCTTTGGCAACACCTGCCGCAACCGTTCCGACACCTGCTTCCGATACGAGTTTAACGGAAATTCTCGCCTTTTTATTGGCATTTTTCAAATCATAGATAAGCTGTGCCAAATCCTCTAT
>CAMHPW010000126.1 GCA_946187095.1 uncultured Clostridia bacterium
CGCATTAATGTGGGCGGCCGTGCTTATTATTGCGGGCGGGAGGCCGAATTGATGCGGGCGGCCGCCCGCAACCGATTTTTATACCTTTAGAAAGAGCCGGAAAAACGGCGCCGTCCATTACTTCCGGAGTATTTGAAAATACTTCCGGAGTATCTGAAAATAGTCCCGGAATAATTCAAATTACTCTTAGAGTAATTGAAAATACTAAAACTATCTGCAAAAAAACGGGGAAAGATGCCGATTTCTCGTTTGCCGATGCCTATAGCCCTGCTGATTTCAGCAGCCAACGTTTCTGCGATGCCCGTGTATGGAGTTTCTTCAACCATTTTGTAGATGGCATGGAGCGTTATGTGGATTTCGTAGATGGCATGCATGTGGGAACCAGTGAGGTTATGCCACTTTATTTCAAGCCTAACCGTAAAATTGACTTGGCTGATATTATCGAAGCCCACCATGACCATTATGAGGGTACTCCTTTTGATTTCCAGAAGGATGTGAACAGTGGTGTTTACCAGAGTGCTTACCTGCCAAGTCCTTTGACCTATGAAGTTAATGGGAAAAAGTATTTCAATGAGCGCCCTATTTCTACTCAGCAGAGTGCATGCGTGTTTATTGCCCAGATGCGTTCTTGGCTGCCAAATGAGATTGGTGGTGTGCTTTGGTTCGGAAATGATGAGCCTAATATGATTGCTTATACCCCGATTTATTGTTGTATTGATCGTGTTCCAGAGTGACAACTATTAAAATACTTTGTGACGGCTTGGGTATCACTTTGGCGGAATTTTTCGATACAAACGATTTCAACGATCTCGAACAGGAAATAAAATAATCAAATAATGAGCATGATCTACCACAGAATCAAAGACCTTCGGGAAAATAAAGATATGACACAACAGCAAATGGCAGACTTACTGCATATCAACAGACGCACTTATTCCGCTTATGAAAACGGTGTCAATTCCATGACACCCGAAACACTCTGCAAATTGGCTGATATCCACAACACAAGCGTCGACCATCTTCTCAACAGGACAGATATTATAAAGCCTTATGAAAAATGATTTTGTCAATCTCATTTTATCCATGCTTTTTCCGAACAGATGCCCCTACTGCAAAAAAATCATTCAGTATGGCATGACGGAATGTGAGGACTGCCTTCAGGAATTATACGGCACTCCCAGAAAAACTGTCACTTCTGCAGGTATCCCCTGTATTGCACCCTTTGCCTATCAGGCAAAAGTAAGAGATTCCCTCATTGACTTCAAGTTCAGGGGAAACGCCTTCAATGCCCGAAGCTATGCAAAGGCTGTTTGTCATGCAATCGAATATTATGAACTGCTCGATAACTTTGATATCATCACATTTGTGCCGCTGTCGAAAGAACGCAGACATGAACGTGGCTTTGACCAGTCAGAACTCACCGCAAAGTATGTCGGTGAACTCCTCCATAAACAGTCAAAAGCCCTGCTTCAGAAAACAAGGCAGAATAAAAATCAGCATGACCTGAATCTTTCCGAAAGGATCATGAATGTCAAAGGTGTCTATGCGGCTGTGAATACGGAATTTATCAAAAACCGGAATATCCTTCTCATGGATGATATCGCCACTACAGGCAATACGTTAGCCGAATGCTGCCGTATTCTCAAGGAAAACGGAGCCGGCAATATTATTTGTGCAGCAATAGCAATATCGGGGGCAGTCTGAAACTGTCCCCGATATATTTTGTTATCTGTGACGACCGCCGCCGCTGTGACCGCTGCGACCGCCGCCGCTGTGGTGATGGCTGCCGCTGCTATGATGACTGCCGCTGTGATGGCTGCTGCTTGATTCGATTCTTGTTTTCGTGATATCGGAACCAAGAAACTGATCTACCCGATTGACTACAAAAATCTTGTTCTGAGACGTATATACCGACGCACTGGCAGGTGTCTTGAACTGATACGTTTTGGTAACACCTCCGTATATCACCCCTGCTGTCAGCACTCCGCCGAACAATGCAAGAAAAATAAAGAAATTCCTGTGCGTGAACGGGCGGGGGAGCTGTTCGGATTCCAAAGTTCTTCCCCCGAATATATGTACATATTTGCCTGTGTCCTTATTATAATAATAAGCATCCTCCTCCGGTCCACGATTCTTGTAATACTCCAGCTGCTGACAATAAACCTGCAAACCGGCATAGATATCCGAAAAACGTATTTCCTGACCGCCTGACGGCAATTTTTCCTGCATGGCTTCCAATATCCTGTCGATTCTTGTCACTTCGTCATCTTCCATTTGAGCCGTTGCAAAATAATACAGACACGGATCATGATAGCAGTCCATATAATCATATGCATTGCTGAAACCGTCAAGGTCAAGATAAAGGAATACCGTATTGTTATGGGGAGCTCTGCCGAATATTTCCTCCGAACCTCTTGCGGCCAATTTCTGTGTGGCGGTATCGCTGCGTAAATAACCGCCCGTATACACTGCCAGATTGAAGCCTAATTTCCTTGACGTTTCTTTCAGCAGATCAATGATCTTCTGCCTTTCTGTCCTGGTGAATCTCTCCGATTCGTCACAATAATAAACATTGTCATCAAGATAATATTCCAGTTCAAAAAATGACTTTATTTCTATGTTATAGTATTTGTACGGATTATAAAACTCCGAACTCTGTGATACATCATTTTCGGCATAGCTGCTTTCATCGTATTCACTGTCTTCATACCCGATGGTATAAAATTCCTGTTTTTCCTGATCATAGTAGTAGGATTCAGTATCATCGCTTGAGCCGTCTTCATAGTCATCTTCATAAGTTTCTTCGTCATCATCTGCATTCAGGTAGGAATAATCCGCTTCATAATCCTCATCATAATCGCTGCTTTCCGCAAAAACGGTCATATTGCCGAATATCACCATGAATGCGATCAGGGCTGCTGTCAAAATTCTCTTTTTCATCTGAATATATACCCCCCAAAGAAGATCGCCGCTGCCGCCGCCAGTCCGCCCAAGATACAGCCTATTGCGAGTTTCGGCATGGAAATGGGAAGTTCACCTGCAATTTTGCCGCTCTGACCGTTGATGGCATATTCCCATATCCTGCCGTCGTAATTGAACGTCATGAACCATACCGGCAAAAGCATATATCTCCAGCTCAAAGTATTCACTTTATTGCTCTGACTTTTGCTTCTGACTGTCTGATAATGTATCGTATCATTGACCACTTTCGTATTGTTTTCAAACATTCTTTCCTTGATCCTCGGCAGCATACGCTCTTTGTCAACGTCATATTTATCCGCAAAAAATCCGCTCAGATATGCCATGTTAAAGGGCTTTGCTTCACGGTATTCAAAAGGCTCTATCGCCTCCATGAGTGCATCTTCGATTTTCTTGGAACCGTCACCGGGCACGCCTTCATAATCCACCCTGATATCCCTTACGATTTTGTAATGGCTCGTTTCGGTATATCTGTAATTGCCCGAAGTCCAGTGACGGCGGTTCTCCGCAAAAGCATCCACATGAGTTGCCGTGGAAGAATTCGCCACCCAGAACGGCACATACAGACCTGTCATTTTTTCGATCTGCATGGATGAAGTCAGATCTTTCGGGGCAAAGAATTTTGACCTTGCCCATGTCTTGAAAATATTCACAGCTTCTTCACGTTCTATCTTGAACGGCAGAACCATTGACGGTCTGTACTGTCCGTCAACCCTGCCCTTGAGGATAACGGGATTGTGACAGTAATAGCAGAACGAAGCCGCCGTATTCTCATCACTGACGATCTCCGCTCCGCAGCTCGGACAGGAATACAGCCTGCTTTCTTCCTCAAAAGAATTCCTCTCATTGATCTCTTCCTGTGAAGGTTCTTCCTCGGGCGGCACATAATTTTCGTCCTGATAGTATTCTTCATAGATTTCCTGCTGTTTTGCCAGATAGGCATCCAATTCTTCCTCCGTAAATTCACTTCGGCAGTATTCGCAGGCGAATTTCTGCTTTTCGGGAAAGAACTTCAGATCGGCATTACAGTGAGGACAATGAAATTGTTTCGCTTCCGTACTCATAAACAAACTCCTCCATAAACTTGATACTTAAATCATACTACAGTAAAAACTATATGTCAATCAGAAAAAAACGGCTTTTTCGTCCGAATAATAGGCAGACTTGACGCAACGGTATACATGATGTAAAATAAAAACAAAAACAGAGGGATTTTTGAATGAAAATATCTTCACTGATATGCGAATACAACCCGTTCCACAACGGACACAAATATATGCTTGACAAAATCCATGAAAACGGCTGTGACTGTATCATCGCCTGCATGAGCGGCAATTTCACCCAAAGAGGAGATTTTTCCATTTTCGACAAATACAGCCGTACCCAAACCGCTCTTGAAAACGGTGTTGATCTGGTCATTGAACTGCCCGTCACTTATGCCTGTGCAACGGCTGAAAAATTCGCTTTCGGCGGGGTTTATATTTTAAATTCCATCGGCTGTGTCGATAATATTTATTTCGGAAGTGAATGCGGCGATATTTCTTCATTAGAATCTATAGCCGACATTCTCCAATCATCAGAAGTATCCGACAGAATAAAAAAATATCTTTCACTTGGTCAGACTTTTGCCAAAGCCCGTGAAAATGCCGTTTCGGAAATTTCTGAAAAATCCGCTGACATTCTCCGATATCCCAATAACATTCTTGCCGTTGAATATATCCGCTCTCTGAAAAAACTGCACTCCCCCATCTCCCCAAAAACCATCAGGCGTATCGGCTCCAGTCACAACAGTCTGACCGCCTGTGAAAATACCGCTTCCGCAACTCT
>CAMHPW010000127.1 GCA_946187095.1 uncultured Clostridia bacterium
TTGCTGTCTGTCATTTCTGTTATAGAAATCTTCCACACTTTCAAAGAGATTTTCACGCCTGTTTGCGATAATGCTGTATATGTCAGTTAATTCGCAGATATTTTCATAAGACAGTCCTGCTTTCTGCAGAGTGATGTTATCGGGGTGTTTTTCTATTCTGTAAGGATATTTTTGA
Source organism: uncultured Clostridia bacterium (assembly GCA_946187095.1). Lineage (GTDB taxonomy): Bacteria > Bacillota > Clostridia > Oscillospirales > Acutalibacteraceae > UBA1213. The sequence goes on from CAMHPW010000127.1 coordinate 176, forward strand.
TTTTTTTTTGAAAAATCGAGAAAACGTCTTTGGTGAAAAATACCGCAGATATCGCACCGAAGATTTTTCCAAGCCCAGTATTGAACGGTCAGTTCACAGTAACTTGGATTTTTTTCCGAAATATTTTCTCCCGTATCATCACGCATAGACAGAATGATATCGTTTTTACGATAAAGTGCCGCTCCTGCCGATACGGGAACAATGATACCGTCATTTTCTGCATGGCTTTTGAAAACACATTCCAATAGTTTAATGTCTTTCAAATCATACACCTACCATTTGTGTGCTGGATTCCAGAGCGGAGAGATACATTGCCGCACAGACGGCACAGCACAGGGAAAACAGTCTTTGTTCACTGTTGAAAATATTGATCTCAAAGCCGTCACCGAATTTGCCCCAGCATTTTTGCTGTGTCATGACGGGCGATTTGTCAACGTCGATGAGAGAGAATCTGCCTGCGGAGATATCGCCTAAAAACCGGTAGGTACTGCCGTAGATTACGAAGGCAAAGCAGCCCTTCAGCATCGGAACAAGGACATAGAAATGCCCTTTGCACCTGACGGAAAAATACGGAAATACCAGTTTTTTGTTGAATATCTCTGCCACAGGCTGCCGGTCGGAATTTTTTATGATGATCCTTTGTTTGTTCCTTTGTGTTTTTACTGAAACCGTGTATTTCAGGCGGGCCGATTCATCGAATATATCAAAGCCGCTGTCTGCACGTTTCAAAAAAAACTTCATCATGATCACCGCCTAAAAGAATAATTCGTCTGCTTTTTCTTCAGGGATATGTGCGATTTGCGAAGCCTGCTGAATGGTGAGGGTATCACATTCGATACAGCGGTCATATTCTGCTGTCATCAGAAGATATGCCGCAAACATATCTGCCTCACGTTCATATTTTGAAGTACAGAAATAGGTGCTGCAGCTCAGACTGATGGAATTGGTACAGCCGTGAACCACGATATGACCAAGTTCATGTGCCGTTGTAAAACGCTTTCTGTCATCATCAAGCGTATCATTGAGAACAATGAACCATCTTCCGTGACTTTTCATGGTGAAGCCGTTCACACGTTCGGGCAGTTCCAAAGATAAAATGATGATACCCATATTTTCGCATATCGTTTTTGTATCAGCAGAACCATGCTCTATCACAAGATCCTGCACGCATTTCTGGATTTTGTTCATCTAATTCCCCCGTTTACTCCTCATAATTTTCATAGCTGAGCCGTTCAGCCAGCCTTGCAACATAATCGATCGTATTGAATACCTGCTGTCTCTCTTCATCGGTGAGAGGATTGCCGTCAAACATCAGTGCATCGTATTCTTCGAGCTTTTTATTGAATTCGTCAAGCACATCGCTCACTTCAGCGGGCTTTGAAGTATGTCCGAGCAGATAGTCAGCGGAAACATCAAAGAAATCGCATATTTTCAGCAGGGTTTCTTTATCGGGGACACGCCTGTCCTGTTCATACATACCGATTGCTGACGGGGATACGCCCAATGCCTTTGCAACATCTGCCTGAGTATAATAGTTCTTTTTTCTGAGTTTTCTCATTCTTTTGCCTAAAGTTTCCATAGTAAAATCCTCCAAAATAAATAGTATTGTTTAATATAAATGACTGCTTTGAATAGTTTACCACAAATTGTGAATGATTGCAATAGCAAAATGAAAATTTCAGCATTTTTAACAAAATGTGTATACACGTTTTGTTTATAAATCCGCTTGATTTTTCCCAAAAATCGTATATACTTATACTTACAAAGCTACAACACGTTGCGTGATTGAATCGGGCTTTTTATTTTTTATATATCCGCTACACACTAAGTGGAAGAAAGGGGCAAAAAAATGACATATTCAGAATGGGCAGACGAATACAAGCACAGTGCCGATATGCTGAAGGAAAAGATCACAGTGCTCAGGGGACAGCTTCTGACAGCACCTGTCGAACAGCTCAGGGAACTGAATTTCCGTATCTCCACCATGTACGGTATGTATCTTGACTGCATGGATACGGCTAAAAATTTGAGAAAAAGAAAGGGTGTTGCATTTTGAAAAGAGAAATTTCCGTTGCTCCCGAAATGATGGAACAGATTGCTTTCCACAGTACAAGAAGTGACAATTCCAATGATGCCAGAATACAGCGTATGAAAAAGATCGTAAGCATTGCGATGGAAAACGAACTGACACAAAGACAGCGTGACTGCATCAGAATGAGATATCTTGAAAATGTGTCTGTCAAAGAGATCGCCGAAAAAATAGGGATACGTCCTGCGACTGTATATAAGCATATCAGCAGGGCAATGTGTATTTTCAGGAAATGTGCCGTCTATCTGTGAGCCGTGTATAAAATCTGAAATTCTGCCTAAAATATAAATATCCCTATCAAAAGGAGGATATTTACTATGCTTGATAAGCTTTCACTGATCTTGCTGATTATAGGCGGACTCAACTGGGGTTCGATCGGTATATTCCAGTTTGACCTTGTTGCATGGCTGTGCGGCGGTCAGACAGGCATTGTCAGCAGGATCATATACACCCTTGTTGCTCTTGCGGCTGTCTGGTGCATATCACTGCTTTTCAGGGATGAAGAAGTCAAACCGACACTTTCATCTTCTGTCTGAATTCGCAGAAAACTGCCGTATCCGATACGGCAGTTTTTTATTTTATAGTAAACGTCACTGAAAATTTCCTTTTGTCATTCCGAGCGAAGCGAGGAATGACATAGAGCGATCTATTTTGTCGTTTACTATAAAATTTTTTAAAATCCGAACCTTTTTGGAAAGTCCTTACGTTTATATAAGTGAAAGGCACAAAACGGAAAGCTGCAAAAAAAATTAAAACATTTTTTTAAAATGCGGACCTTTTTGAAAAGTTCTTTCGTTTATATAAGTGAAAGCTGAAATTTCAACATTCAAAAAAACGAGTCGAGAGGAATGAACAAGATGGAAAACCAGATCGTTGAAAGGCTGAAAAAGCATGATGAAACGGCATTGGGTGAAATAATGGACAAATTCACACCGCTTGTTTCGGCAATTATTTATAATGTTTCAAAAGGGAATCTTACTTCCTCCGATATCGAGGAAACTGCCGCAGATGTATTCTTCACTCTCTGGAACAATGCTGATAAGATTCAGGAAGGCAGTCTGAAAGGCTATCTGTCAGCCATTGCAAAGACAAAGGCACTTGATAAGATGCGTACCGTGAGATCGCCCGAAATCGTGGATATTGACGATGTCGTCCTTGCAGATGAATATATGATAGATGACAACATAGACAGACAGGCTTTACATAAAGATTTATGTGACGCTCTCGACAAGTTCGGTGAGCCTGATAAAGAAATTCTCGTCAGATACTACTACTACTATCAGACCGCTCAGAAAATTTCCGATGTAATGGACTTGAAACTGGAAGCCGTCAAGTCAAAGATAAAACGTGCAAGAGTGAAGTTAAAGGCTTTTTTGACTGAAAGGGGATATTGATATGACAAAGACAAAAAATATTTTCAACTATATGCTGAATGATCCTGAAAACATAGATGAAAAGACAATATATGAAAATACGGGTGTAAATCCCGACAACGTGAAGGAGTTAGTTATGAATAAGATACATGAAAACAAATCCGCTCCCAAGAAAAACAAGGGAAAAATTATCAGATTTACACTGATAGCCGCCGCTGCCGCTGCCGTTCTCGGCACAAGCGTAGCCGCAGCTTCAGGCACTTTCAATCCCGTATTCGGACAGTTGTTCGCAGGCGAAGCTCCCAACGGGGCCTATACCGGCGGAAATGTCAAAATAAACAGTGATGCTCTTGATATAAACTTTGAGGGAGTAGTCGGAGATACTTCCAAAGCTTACAGCATGATGACCATTACCAAAAAAGACGGTTCTCCCATTGTCGATGACAGCAAAAATATAATGATGGTAAAAACCGCCGATTCTTTTGAAGAATACGATCCCACCGTTTCAATCTCACATTCCTTGTTGGAAGATGTATTCGGCGGAAAGAAAGAACTCAAAGATGTTTTGTACTACTCCTTTGAAGATGACTGTACCCTCAAGGCAACTGTAGGCATATCAGACAGCAGAAATCTTATCGGAAGCACCATGAATATCAATGAATCGGCTCTCATTGTATGGCGTGTGGATGAAGTTGTCCGCACGAAAGACGAACTTTCCAAAATGTATCAGGATTACATGGACGGAAAATATGAAGATGAATATCTCGATGTTATCGGAAGAGTGAAGAAAGAATATGAAGAAAAAATCGGTCACCCCATAGCTGAAAATCAGGAGATCATGCCCGGTTTCGATGAAAACGGCTATATATTGGACGATGACTGGCGTTTTCACACAATTGTTCTGGCTCACTATGAAAAGATAGACTTCAAATATGATTTGTCCGTAAAACTCAACTACAAGGATACTTCCGTCAGCTTTGACGATATGATAGGCAGGGAAATCACCGTAGACGGACAGAAACAGAATATAACCGAATTCAATGTGAAACCTTTCTCAATGTTGCTCAAAACACAATTCCAGAACAGCAATATCAATTTTTTTGAAGAAGAAGACCTGACCGATGAAGAATATGAAAAGAAAAATGCTGAAGATTATG
>CAMHPW010000128.1 GCA_946187095.1 uncultured Clostridia bacterium
AAAAGAATCTCCTTTTCAGCAGTCAAGTAATATCCAGAATCTTATGTATTCGGGGATTCTGGATAAACCATGTTTTTTGGGGCGATAAGCTGAAATTTTGATATGGTAAGATTTGAAGTTATGAATATTTGCTTTAAGTTCGTTTTTAATGACATTGGATTTTGATATAAATACAACACTATGGTCTTATTGCTTTGAGTGTAAATGATTTTAATTTTGGAGTAATCGGAATTGCAGAATATGTGTTTTATATTGCAATAATCAATTTTTTCGTGATATGACATGAAAGACGGAAAGTGAAGTTCCAGAAAGCTGTCATAAAATTCAAGACGGCAAAAGCCTTGATATGTACCGTGAATTGTTCTTGTTGAGCCATACATTTTTGATTTCTCCTCTCTTTTTTGGTCATATTATAGCATTGAAATGCATGACGGTCAATAAAAATTGAAAAATTCTCTTGACAATGGAGTAAAGCTATAGTATAATGTGTCAGGTGTAAAGGATAATACTTTACAGGCGAAAGGAGCTGGCAGTATGTCGAAAAATCTTGAAATATCGACACTTCTTGATTATTACGGAATGCTGCTGACCGATAAACAGCGTGAAACGGTGGAGTATTATTATGACGATGACCTGTCGCTTGGAGAAATAGCCGAAAATACAGGTATTTCAAGGCAGGGAGTGCGTGACAGTATCAAACGCAGCGAAACGATACTTCTCGAGGCGGAGGAAAAGTTGGGATTGATAAAAAAATCCGAAATGCTGAAAAAAAGCCTTGAGGAGATACGAAAAGATATTGATATCATTGACGAAAAGAATATGAAAATATATCGTTCCGATATTGTCAATGAGAGTATCAAGAAGATATTGAAAGAACTTAATGGAATTGATGAAATGATATAATGATGAATTGATAAAGGGGTGTGAGAGATGGCATTTGAGGGATTGTCGGAGAAACTCAGTGCAGCTTTCAAGAAACTGAGGAATAAAGGAAAGCTGACGGAAAGTGACGTAAAGGATGCTATGCGTGAAGTGAGACTTGCCCTTTTGGAAGCGGATGTCAACTATAAAGTGGCAAAAGACTTTACAAGCAAGGTTACGGAACGTGCAATAGGTGCAGATGTTATGGAAAGTCTTACGCCTGCACAAATGGTTATCAAGATAGTGAATGAAGAACTCACGGCATTGATGGGTTCGGAGGAAACGAGGATCAATTTTGCAGGCAAGCCGCCTACAGTGATTATGATGTGCGGTTTGCAGGGTTCCGGTAAAACGACACACAGTGCCAAGTTGGGTAAAATGCTGAAAAGACAGGGACACAGACCATTGCTTGTAGCGTGTGACATATACAGACCTGCTGCTATCGAACAGTTGAAAGTGGTAGGTAATCAGGCAGGCGTGGCGGTATTTGAGATGGGACAGGAAAATCCTGTTACTATTGCGGAAAAGGCTGTGAAACACGCTAAAGATTACGGAAATGATATCGTGATACTGGATACGGCAGGACGTTTGCATATTGATGAAAAGCTCATGAATGAGCTGAAAGAAGTGAAATCGGCAGTCAATCCCGATGAAATATTGCTGGTAGTCGATTCCATGACAGGTCAGGATGCTGTGAACGTGGCAAAATCGTTTGATGAACTGCTTGATATCAGCGGCTTGATACTGACAAAACTCGACGGTGATACAAGGGGCGGTGCGGCACTTTCGGCAAAGGCTGTCACAGGCAAGCCAATCAAATTTGCCGGTATCGGTGAAAAATTAGATGATTTGGAAGTATTCCACCCCGACAGAATGGCATCAAGGATTTTGGGCATGGGCGATATCTTGACATTGATTGAAGATGCCGAAAACCGTCTTGACCAGAAAAAGACGGAGGAAATGGCTCGCAAGTTCCAGCAGAACAAATTCGATATGAACGACTTGTATGAGCAGTTGCAGCAAATCAAGAGAATGGGACCGATCAAGGGCATATTGTCGAAATTGCCGGGTATCAGTGACCAAATCAAAGATATGGATTTTGATGACAGGCAGATGGACAGAATCGGTGCCATGATTTCGTCAATGACGAAACAGGAAAGGGAACATCCTGATATCATCAATCCGTCAAGGAAACGCAGAATAGCAGCCGGCAGCGGAATGAAAGTGGAAGATGTCAACAGACTGATGAAGCAGTTTGGGGATATGCAGAAGTTCATGAAAATGATGAATGCAAAGGGCAAGAACGGTAAAAGAAAGCATATGCCGACATTGCCGGGACTTGGCGGAATCAATATGGGTACAGGGATGCCGCTTGATCCTGCAAGGCTTGACAATAAGAATAAAAACAAGAAGAAAAAGAAAAGATAACAAAGTTTTCAACGGTGCAGAGCCGATGAAATATATAAAAATTTTTTGGAGGTAAATCAAATGGCAGTAAAAATCAGACTTCGCAGAATGGGTGCGAAAAAGACACCTTTTTATCGTGTAGTAGTGGCAGACTCAAGATATCCCCGTGACGGCAGATTCATCGAGGAGATCGGCACATACAATCCCCTTGTTGAGCCTTCGGAGTTCAAAGTGGATGCAGAAAAGGCAAAGAAGTGGATCGCAAACGGTGCACAGCCCACAGATACGGTAAAGGCACTTCTCAAGAAGAACAATATCATCTGATTGAGGTGATATGAATGAAAGAGCTTTTGATATCGATCGTAAAAGGTCTTGTCGATGATCCTTCAGCCATTGAAGTGACGGTTGATGAGAAGAACGATGAGGGTATAATCGTGTATCATCTTCACGTTGGTGAGAATGACATGGGCAGGGTAATAGGCAAGCAGGGAAGGATTGCCAAGGCAATTCGTGTCGTAATGCGTGCTGCTGCCGCAAAAAGTGACGAGAAAATTCAGGTGGAAATCGAATAAACTCTCATTTTTATTAAAAATCAACAAATTTGAATCAGGAGAGGTCTGAAAGTTTGGACTTCTCCTTTTTGCATCTTCGGTGTATAATATATCAGGGGGAATGATAATGAAAAAGCAGTTTTTGGAAGTGGGAAAGATAGTCGGAACGCATGGCTTGAAAGGGGAAGTCAGGGTAGAACCGTGGTGTGACAGTGCTGGTTTTCTTTGCAGATTCAAAAGATTATATAAAAGGGACGGTACCGAAATGAAAGTTGTTTCATCAAAGGTGCATAAAAATACAGGAATAATTCTGTTTGACGGAGTAACGGGTGTGGAGGCTGATACCATGCGTGGAATGGTGCTGTATATGAACCGTGATGATGTAAGACTGCCCAAAGGTACGAATTTTGTACAGGATCTGGTCGGCTTGAAAGTTGTTGATGTTGACAACGGCACAGAGTATGGAGTAATAACGGATGTGATCAGGACAGGTGCGAATGATGTCTATCAGATTGAAAAAGACGGAAAGGAATATTTTGTGCCTGTGATCTCCGATGTTGTGAAGGAAAAGGACATAGACGGCGGATATGTAAAGATATTTGCCATGAAAGGTATATTTGAAGATGAGGATTGATATTATAACACTTTTTCCCGAAATGTGCGAGAGCTTTCTGAATGAAAGCGTGATAGGCAGGGCAAGAAAAAAAGGTGCGGTCGAATTCGAATGTCACCAGTTAAGGGATTATGCCTTTGACAAGCATAAAAGAGTTGACGACAGTACCTATGGCGGCGGTATGGGAATGCTGATGAAAGCTGAACCTATCGCTTTGTGTTTTGATGATATATGCAGGCAATTGGGAAAAAGACCGCATTTTATCTATATGTCGCCAAAGGGAAAGATTCTGACGCAGGAAAGAGTGAAAACACTTTCGGAATTGGAGAATATCGTGATATTATGCGGACATTACGAAGGTGTAGACCAGCGTGTGATAGATGAATACGTTGATGAAGAAATTTCAATAGGGGACTATGTACTGACAGGCGGAGAATTGCCTGCATTGGTGCTGGCGGATTCTGTAAGCAGAATGATACCCGAAGTATTGTCTGATAATGTCTGCTTCGAAGAAGAAAGTCATTATAACGGATTGTTGGAATATCCGCAGTATACAAAGCCTTTTGAATGGAGGGGCAGGGAAGTGCCCGAAGTTCTGATGAGCGGACATCATGCCAATATCAATCAATGGCGAAGGAAACAGTCTATTATGATAACGGCAAGATTAAGACCTGATATGCTTGAAAAGGCGGAGCTTTCGGACAAGGAAAAAATATATGCCCGGGAGTGTACAAAAAATGTCAAAAAATAGTATTGAAGTCATTATAGTACTATTTGTACAAAAATAACCTTCATAGAATAATAGTAATGAAAATAAAAGATTAGTCTAATTGCACGAAAAATAGTGAATAAGTGGAATTAAAATTTATAAAAAGTATATAAACATAAGAAATGTTTATGGCGAATTTATAATAAAAATGCGAAATATTCATCAAAAAAACAGCAATGTATATAAAAAGATAAAAAATCATATATGCAGATTGAATATTTTTTTTTCAACAAATAATTTAAAAATGTAATAATTGTCAAAAAACGGGATTTATTGCATATTTTGAATAAAAAGGTCGCAAAAAGCTGAATGAATATACAAAATGGACGAAAAAATATGCATTTAGCAATTTTGGGTACAAAAAATATGGCGTTGAATCCCCAAAACTAGAGGAAGTAAAATCCAAAAGCAATTTCCGAGAATTAACATTTTTATGCCAAGAAATGATCGATT
>CAMHPW010000129.1 GCA_946187095.1 uncultured Clostridia bacterium
TCCACTCTCAACACTCCACTCTCAATGAAATTTTTCAAGAAAATTATGCTCCTCATCTTCATTGTAATAGCCGATGATCGTGGAAAGATTCACTCTTTCGACACTTCTGAAAATATTGATGTCAACCTGTGGGTTGACTTTTTTCATTTCTTTGATCAAATTCTTGACTTCCTGACGTTTGGAAGTGCCTGTGCCGTCAGGATCGGCATTTTGTTCGGTAAATCGGCAGGCACACTGTAAAAATTCAAGTTTATTGTAATTTTTCCATGAAATAATATCTTTTTCACGGATATAATACATGGGGCGAATGAGTTCCATGCCGTCAAAATTGGTGCTTTTGATGCGTGGCATCATGGTCTGAATCTGTGCACCGTAAAGCATTCCCATTAAAATCGTTTCAATGACATCATCAAAGTGATGTCCCAGAGCGATTTTATTGCAGCCCAAAGACTGTGCATATTTGTATAAATGCCCTCTCCTCATTCGTGCACAAAGATAACACGGATTCTTTTCAATGTGAAAGACGGAATCAAAAATATCCGTTTCAAACATTTTGATAGGAATATCAAGTAGTTCCGCATTGTCAATAATTTTCTGACGGTTTTGCGGTGCATAGCCCGGATTCATGACAATGAATTCCATGTCAAAGGGATAATCGCCGTGCCGTGAAAGCTCCTGCATGAGTTTGGCTAACAGCATGGAATCCTTGCCGCCCGATATGCAGACGGCTATTTTATCGCCTTGTGAAATGAGTTCATAATCCTTGACAGCCCCGACAAATCTGTGAAAAAGCGTTTTTTTATATTTCGTGATAATGCTGTGTTCGACAGCCTGTGTTTTATCCATAAAATCACCCCGAAAATGTATTATAGCATTAAAAAGAAGATGTGTAAAGGAATATTTTTGAAAGTATTACAATATGTATAGGATATCAGAAACGAAAGGACTGTTTGAAATGGCAGATACAAAAGCGTTTGACAGTGCGATAGAGATATTGTCGGAGGATATCAGGGCGGTTTTGAAGAATATCCCCGACAGTAAAAAAAGCACGATTCAGGAGATTCGTATCAGAGTGAATAAGCCGTTGGCATTGTCGGACGGTGCGGCAACGGTATTCACGGACAGTGACGGCAAAATCATGTATACAATGAGTGACAAGGCTTTTCGTGTATCTCAGAGAAGTATTTATGACACGTTCAGGCGGTTATGTGATTATTCTGTGTACAGCCGTCAGGATGAAATTAAAAACGGCTATATCACCGTAAAAGGCGGTCATAGGGTGGGCTTATGCGGAACGGCAGTTCTCACGGACGGGAAAATATCCGCCCTCAATGATATCTCTTCCATGAATGTAAGAATTGCAAGGCAGATTTTCGGTGTATCGGAGGAGATCATCAGCCGTTTGTATCCGTTTGAAAGCGGTATTCTGATAGCAGGAATGCCGTCAAGCGGCAAAACGACTTTATTAAGGGACTTGGCAAGAAGTTTGTCATTGGGGATAGGCTGTCACATTACGAGAACGGCGGTCATTGATGAAAGGGGCGAACTGTCGGGGACATATTCGGGAACGGCATATAATGACATGGGATTGTGTGACGTTCTGAACGGCTATCCCAAAGGGGAGGGAATCATTCATGCCATAAGAGCCATGTCACCGCAGGTGATACTATGCGATGAATTGGGCACTGATGAAGATTGCAGGCTTGTTTCACAGGGATTCAATGCAGGGGCAACAATCATAGCGACAATCCATGCAGGGAGTTATGATGAATTAATGAGAAGAAAGCAGGCAGTTTCACTGATTGAAACGGGTGCGTTTGGGAATGTCGTGATACTGGAATCTTCCAACAGACCATGCAAAATTGCGAAAGTGATACAATTAGGAATGGGGAATGAGGAGTGAGGAATGATGTTAAAGTTTGTCGGGGGAATATTGATCGTTGTATGCGGCACTTTGGGGGGAATCTATTTTTCATTGAGGTTAAAGCGGAAAGCGGAGTTTTTTGAGCAGTACATCATGTTTTTGACGCAGGTGCAGACAATGATATCATACGGCGGAATGTCTATCGGGGAGATATTGAGGGGAATCAAGAGTGTACCGTTGGCAGAGCCGATTTTGCTTGACACGGAAAAATACATGGACAGCGGTGAAGTGATAGAAACGGCATGGAAAAAGGCTGTCGGTGAAAATAAGAAGAAGCTGCATTTGGAAAAGTCCGATACAGAACTGTTGGAATATTTTGGAAATAGTTTTGGAGTAAGCGACAGGGAGGGGGAATTGTCGAAAATCAAACTGCATGAAGAATTGGTAAGGGAAAGGTGGGAAAATCTCAAGAATGAGATGTATGCAAAATGCAGAGTTTACAGGATAGTGGGAATGTTTTGCGGAGTGATGACGGCAGTATTGATATGCTGAACGGGTGAAAGACATGAATGTAGATTTTATATTTAAGATAGCGGCGATAGGAATTATCGTGGCAGTATTGAGTCTGGTGCTGTCGAGGTCTGGCAGGGAAGAACAGGCGATGATGACAACGCTTTCGGGCTTGATCGTGGTATTGTTAATGCTGGTGCAGAAAATAGCGGATTTATTCAGAACGATAGAAACGCTGTTCGGGTTTTAGCCTATGAAAGAGATGATTGAGATATGCGGAATCGCTTTGATAACAGCGGTATGTGCATTGGGATTAAAGAAATATGCCCCCGAAACGTCCGTATTGCTTGCGATCACGGGCGGTGCATTTATTTTGATAAGAGTACTTTCAAGAGTATCACCGATCATTGAACAGATCAGCAGTCTGGCTTCCAATGGCGAATATGCCGAAATACTTGTGAAAACTCTGGGAATATGCGTGATATGCCAGTTTGTTTCGGAAACGTGCAAAGATGCGGGGCAGGGGGCATTGGCATCAAAAGTGGAATTTTCATCAAGAGTGGCAGTTGTCATAACGGCAATGCCGTTATTCAGGAATATTTTGAATACAGCAATGGAGTTAATGAAATGAAATGTATGATATACAGAGATTGTTTGACAGCCTGCCGACAGAAACAAAGAGAAATCTTTCTGAAATCGGGATAACGTCCGTAGATTACAGTCAGATATCGGGCTTGGATTTCGGGAAAGTCTTTGAAAAAATATTTGCCATGTTCGGAGAGGGCAGTAAAAGTGCATTAACGGGAATGTCGGTATGTCTTGGGATCATGCTGTTGTGTTCGCTGGCAGAGGGATTTCATGTTACACTGGAGAAAAGGGGAATATCCGATGCTGTCGGGACAATGTGCATCTGTACGGCTGTGATCGTGCCGTTGTGCAGTACGATTGAAAGGGCAGTCGAAGTGCTGAACGGCGTATCGGGATTCATGATATTATTAGTGCCTGTCATGGCAGGGCTGATGATATCAACGGGAAAGGAACTGACAGGCACATCTTACTATACGGTGATGATGACGGCAGGAAATGCGGTTTCGGCAGTCAGTGCGAAATTGGTATCACCTTTAATGAATGTATTTTTAGCCTTGACGGTGACATCTTCCCTGTCTGTGAAAATGAATTTGGGCAGCTTATGCGAAAGCGTGTATAAACTGGCGAAATGGGCATTGACATTTGTGATGGGGATATTCACGGCTGTATTGTCATTACAAACGATAATGACAAGTTCCATGGATAATGTCAGTCAGAAAGCGTTAAGATTTGCCGTGAGTTCATTAGTGCCTGTCGTAGGCGGTGCATTGGGAGAGGCTTTGAATACGTTCAACGGAAGTGTGGAATTGTTAAAGACAGGTGCAGGCGTATTGGTGATAATCGCAAGCGGCTTGATCATCATGCCTGTTGCGGCAGAGTGCATTGTGTGGCAGTTTTCCATGTTTGTATTGGCAAGTGCAGGGGATATCATGGGGCTTAATACGATGACAAAGATATTCAGGAATGTATCAAAGGCGGTTGCCATGATGACGGGACTGTTATTTTGCGTATTGGCGGTATTGGTGATATCGACAGGAATCATTTTGCTTGCAGGAAGATGATGATATGGACGAGTTGATGAAATGGGCGACAGGAATTTGTATCAGTTCGGCAGTGGTATGTATCGTTGAGCTGTTCATAACGGATATGGCACTGGAAAAGACAGTAAGATATGTCTTGGGTGCATTGATGTTATGTTCGGTGATCATACCGTTGGGGAATGTCATAGGCGATTTTCGGGCGGATTTCGGGACAGTCGGGGAATATTCGGGAGAATTGCCGAAAGAGATTTCGGAACAGAGGATAGAATATCTTGAAAGCGAAATAAAGAAGTTGATAAAAAATCAATTGGAGGAAGAAAATATTTTTCCGTTGGAATTGTCCGTTGACATGGATATTGATGAAAGTAACTGCATATCTATGATAAGGGCGGAAATTGTTTTGGAGAAGAAGGATATTTACAGTGCAAAGAGGGTTAAGGAGATAGCGGAAGAATTGGGGATAGAGTGCAGAGTAAGCGTTGTCGGATAGGTGGGAAATATGAGGGATATTTTTAAAAAAGAGAATATACTTAAAATAGCGGTGATAGCGGGGCTGGTGGGAATTGTACTTATATTTTGTTCGGATTTCATAGGGGGGCAGAAGAAAGATACATTTGCGGAGGTAAGTGAAGAGGAAACGGATATGATAAGCGGATACAGGGCGGAATTGTGTGATGAATTGGGGAC
>CAMHPW010000130.1 GCA_946187095.1 uncultured Clostridia bacterium
CAGAGCCGAACGGTCATTTTCGCAGCATTTCGGCCGTTTTCGGAAAAAAGTACGGATTAGCCTGACAGAACCCTGCGGCTTCCGCTTGTCCGCAGGAGGTGACGCTGAAAAAGAAAAAAATAACTATCACAAAAAAACAAGCATATTGCAAGAAAGAAACTCACTCAGGACGAAATCAGAAAAGAAGTTATTGCCCTGCAGGATATGGGACATAAGCGTCTTGCCATTGAAGCAGGTGAAGATCCTGTGAATAACCCTATTGAGTATATTCTTGAAAGTATCAAGACGATTTACAGCATTAAGCATAAGAACGGTGCGATAAGGCGTGTCAATGTCAATATAGCCGCAACGACACATGAGAATTACAAGAAACTCAAAGATGCAGGTATCGGCACATATATTCTGTTTCAGGAAACGTATAATAAAGAAAGTTATGAAAGACTTCACCCGACAGGTCCGAAGCATGACTATAATTATCATACAGAGGCGATGGACAGAGCTATGGAGGCAGGCATTGATGATGTCGGCTGTGGTGTATTGTTCGGACTGGAACTGTACAGATATGAATTTGTCGGCATTCTCATGCACGCTGAACATCTGGAAGCACGTTTCGGTGTAGGACCGCATACGATAAGCGTTCCGAGAGTAAGGCGTGCAGATGACATTGATCCCGATGTATTCGACAACGGCATTTCAGATGATACATTTGCAAAGATAGTAGCTTGTATCAGAATCGCCGTTCCCTACACGGGCATGATCGTTTCTACAAGAGAAAGTCAGAAAAGCCGTGAAAGAGTATTGCATTTGGGCGTATCACAGATCAGCGGCGGTTCAAAGACGAGTGTAGGCGGCTATGCCGAGCCTGTACCCGAAGATGAAGATTCCGCACAGTTTGACGTAAGCGACAGAAGAACGCTTGATGAAGTCGTGAAATGGCTGATGGAATTGGGATATATTCCGAGTTTCTGCACAGCCTGCTACAGAGAGGGAAGAACAGGCGACAGATTCATGTCATTGTGTAAAGCAGGACAGATTCAGAACTGCTGTCATCCGAATGCCCTGATGACTTTGAAAGAATATCTGGAAGATTACGCATCACCCGAAACAAAGGAGATAGGTGAAAAGCTGATTCTTGCCGAACTCAGCAATATCCCGAAAGAGAAAGTCCGTGAGATAACGAAAGAACATCTTGCCGATATCGCAAACGGTCAGAGAGATTTCAGATTTTAATTGAATGAGGAATGAGGAGTGAGGAATGAGGAATACAATTCCATTTCTCACTCCTGTTTTTAAGGAGAGATTTTTATGTCACTGAATAATACACCGAGTGCGGAGAGAGTGCATATTGCCTTTTTCGGAAAGAGAAATTCGGGAAAGTCAAGTTTGCTGAATGCCGTCACCAATCAGAATATAGCGATCGTGTCGGATATTTTGGGAACAACGACTGATCCTGTGTTTAAAGCGATGGAATTATTGCCTTTGGGGGCTGTCATGATGATAGATACCGCAGGCATAGATGACGAGGGCGAACTGGGAACGATGCGAGTACAGAAAACCATGCGGATTCTGAATAAAACGGATATAGCGGTATTGGTTGTTGACAGTACAAAGGGCTTGACGGAATACGAGAATGACTTGATTAAAAAATTCCAAAATAAGAATGTGCCGTACATCGTGGCATATAATAAATGCGATTTGCAGAAAAAAGCCGTCAATGCAGAGAATGAGATATGCGTGAGTGCATTGACAGGCGAGAATATACATGAACTGAAAGAATTGATTGCAAAGCAGAACGGCTTTATTGAAGATAAAAAGATAGTGGCACATCTTTTGGAAAAGAATGATTTGGTTATATTGGTCGTGCCGATAGACGAATCTGCCCCGAAAGGAAGATTGATATTGCCGCAGGTGCAGACGATAAGGGAATTGCTTGACAATGAGATGATACCTGTCGTGACGAGGGATACGACTTTGAAAGAAACGCTTGAATCGTTGGGGAAAAAGCCTGCCATGGTGATAACGGACAGTCAGGTTTTCGGAAAGGTGAGTAAAGACACGCCGACAGATATTCCATTGACATCATTTTCGATTTTGATGGCGAATTATAAAAGCGATTTGAAAACGCTTGTCAAAGGAGTTAAAGCAATAGACAGCTTGAAAGACGGTGACAAAGTGCTGATATCGGAGGGCTGTACCCATCACAGACAGTGCAACGATATCGGAACGGTGAAACTGCCGAAATTGTTACAGAAATATACAGGAAAATCGCTTGAATTTTCATGGACATCGGGAACGGAATTTGAAGAAGATTTGACACAATATAAATTGGTGATACATTGTGGAGGTTGTATGCTGAATGAACGTGAAATGAAGTACAGGCTGAAATGTTCGGTTGACCAAAATACACCCATGACAAATTACGGTACGGCGATAGCTTATATGAACGGCATTTTAAAGAGAAGTCTTGCACCGTTCCCCGAAATTCAGAGTATTATAGAGTAAACGAAAAGGGAGTGCTTTTGCGGCACTCCCTGATATTTTTATTTGTCATCATCAGCTGTGTGAATCACGACTTCTTCATCAATTTTCGGAGAATTCGAGAAAATATCCCTGTCGGATTCTTCTTTCAAAGTGGTTGCGGGACGTTCTTCGGATTCGTCATCATCGTCATCATCTGTATCGACATCAATGGGAATTTCCCTGTTTTCGACAGCGGCAATGAACTGTTCACCCGACATTTTCTCATGTTCAAAGAGGAACTGTGCGACTCTGTGAAGTTCGTCCGTATGGTCTTTGAGAATCGTTTCGGTTTTGGCATAGCCGGTTGTGATATAGTCCTTGACTTCCTCATCAATGGCGGCAGCGGTTTTTTCGGAATAGGGCTTTCCGCCGAATTCTGCACCAAGGAAACTGTCATTTTCGGAAGAGTAATTGACAGGACCGAGTTTTGTACTCATGCCGTACTTGGTGATCATGGAAACGACAAGCTGTGTGGCACGTTCAATATCGTTGGATGCACCTGTGGAGATATCGCCTATGATCAGGGCTTCAGCTACACGACCGCCCAAAAGAACGACGATTTCTTCGAGCATTTCCGTTCTGGAACGGTAGGATTTATCTTCCGACGGCAAAGACATGGTAAAGCCGCCTGCCATTCCACGAGGGATGATTGATATCTGATGAACGGGATCCTGAGTCGGACAATAGAAAGTGGCAATCGCATGACCGGCTTCATGATAGGCGGTAAGACGTTTTTCATGTTCGGACATGACACGGGATTTTTTCTCTGTGCCGACAACGACTTTGATGGTAGCTTCTTCGACTTCTTTCATGGTGATGGCTTTCAGGTCTTTTCTTGCGGCAAGCAGAGCGGCTTCATTGAGCAAATTTTCAAGGTCTGCACCGGTAAAGCCTGCCGTGGATTTGGCAATCACTTTCAGTTTGACATCAGGTGCAAGAGGTTTGCCTTTGGCATGGACTTTGAGGATTTCCTCACGGCCTTT
Organism: uncultured Clostridia bacterium; assembly: GCA_946187095.1. Lineage (GTDB taxonomy): Bacteria > Bacillota > Clostridia > Oscillospirales > Acutalibacteraceae > UBA1213. The sequence continues at coordinate 3,504 of CAMHPW010000130.1, forward strand.
GATATCCGGTCTGCCGACCATGACCTGACGGTCAAATCTGCCGGGACGGAGCAGGGCAGGATCGAGTACATCGGGACGGTTGGTAGCGGCTATCATGATAACGCCTTCATTTGCACCGAAACCATCCATTTCAACGAGTATCTGGTTAAGAGTCTGCTCACGTTCATCGTGACCGCCGCCGATACCGCCCGCACCACGTTTTTTGCCGACAGCATCGATCTCATCGATGAAGATGATGCAGGGAGAACTTTTTTTTGCTTGTTCAAAGAGGTCACGCACACGGGATGCACCGACACCGACGAACATTTCAACGAAGTCCGAACCGGAAATGGAGAAGAACGGAACACCTGCTTCACCTGCAACGGCTCTTGCAAGGAGAGTTTTACCTGTACCGGGAGGACCTACCAAGAGAACACCTTTGGGAATCCTTGCACCGAGTTCATTGTATTTTTTCGGTTCTTTCAGGAATTCAACGATTTCCTGTAATTCTTCCTTTTCTTCATCGGCACCTGCAACGTCTTCAAAAGTAGTTTTTCTTTTTTCATCGCTGAGGTCTTTGATCTTGGCTTTTCCGAAACCGAATTGTTTGCCGACATCGCTGAAGCTTCCGGAGAATTTACGCACGACATAGATCCATACGCCCACAAGTACACCGATCAGGATCATATTGGGCAGGAGTTCGAGCCATACAGAATTGTCGGCAGCCTGTTTCCATGTATATTTCATGGGAGTATCATTTTTTTCATTGTATTGTTTCACATATTCGTCAATGGAGTTGATAAAAAGTGAAATATTTGCGACACTTGTTTCAATCTCTGTTTTGCCCTCATACTTTTCATTGAGTTTGAGTTCAAGTTTGCCCGTGCCGAAGTCAAGTTTATATTCCGTAACTTTATTGTCTTTGAAAAGATAAATGATATCGGAAGTGGGATATTCTTTTTTAGGCTGGTTGGCAAAGATGATTCCTACGATTATGAGAAAAATGATAGGAATGCCGAGATAAAGAATCAGATTGCGAATGGTTTTCTTGTTGTCCAAAGTGTTGTCACTCCTTGTTTAAGAATAGATTTCAGGTTTAAGTACACCAACATAGGGCAGATTCCTGTATTTTTCGTCATAGTCAAGACCGTATCCGACGATAAAGAGATTGTCGATCGTAAAGCCTGTATAATCGGCTGTAAT
>CAMHPW010000131.1 GCA_946187095.1 uncultured Clostridia bacterium
TATCTGAGCTGTTTGGATATCCGTAAATGCGGATATAGCAAAAATCACTCGAATTACTGGGAGAACGCAGTTGCCATTTACAGCTTTGTAATCTTCCATTGGCGTATCTCCATCTTGCTTTGGTATTACTAGCACTAAAATAAGCATATTGTGCTTGTTTGGTCTGTTCATACTGATTTGCATAGCTTCTTGCACCGAATACTTCGTATTCTGACAATAACGGCAAATAGTCTATAGTTGATGTTACATTTTCAGCCACCTCTGACTCCCCACCAACATTGTCAGTGTATTTTGTTATAGGCTTCATGACTGCTCGCAAGTCTGACGGCAGACATGACATCAATGTGCTTGGCACAGGATTTGTTGCACACGTCGGTGTGGCATCATAACCAACTCTTGATGAGTCGGGAGCTGTTCCATATCCGCTTGGTGCAACGTCTGTACTGCCTAAAATATCATATCTTAAATCACAGCCTGCCCAACCGCCATAAGTTACATCTCCCCAATGGCTAATATTAAATGCTTTCGTTCCATCGGTTTTAGACGAGTCGTAGTTACTATCAGTCACTGCGAAATCTTCAAAATTTTCACTTAAGTAATTGAAACAGCCAAAAGTAATGCCATTCCCCTCTAAGCTTGCATTATGATTAAAACCTAAAATACAAGCATATACCGACCGAGTTATTTGTGATGCCCCAATAGTTCCGTTGAGGAATATTTTTTTCACGTCACCAACATTGTAGTAATTTTGTGCCGTTCCTGCTTGCGAACGCTGGGAAATGACTTCCCAACTATCGAATATAATTCTTTTATTTCTATACAATGTCCCACAAACAATATCAGACTGCACATTCGTTATTTGTTCACAGACTCTATTGTAATAAGTATTATAAGTATCAGGATTAACCACATACCCACCAACACTGCCGGTCGTGCTGCTATTGCTTATAAGCCAACGCCAAAACGGATTACCGTCTTTTGCAGGGACTGTACCGTTGTAAGTTGCTGTTCTGCCTTGCTTTACCTGTACTTGCTGTAAGACGGTATTGCCGTCTTTGAATGTGACGGTAAAAGTCGGAAACGCCTTTCCGATTTTACCGTGTATGCGTATCGGTTCAGCGATTTTTCCTTTTAAAATCATGCTGTATCCCCCTTGTAAGTCACGGAATCTTTTACAATAAAATAATCGGCAGAAACAATGTCGTATAATTCTCCGCTTGATAATTGCAAACTGACATCATACAAATACCTGTTTGGTGTGATATTGGTATTTTCGGGAGTGAGCGTAAGCGGATACTCGCCGTCAACTTCGTCTTCTGATGTAAGTTCCTTATAAATCAGTTTACTGCCGCCCGAAACATTCCTCACGCCGAAACGTATTTTATCGCCCGATTCGAGCGTGTATGGCTCGCCGTCAACGTCCTCAACCGATATCACTAACGGCACTGTTCGTCCTCTTTGTGTTGTAATAATCATGATTTTCACCTCATATCCTTGCAAGTACGTTGTACGTCACACCGTCAATGGTAATACTTCGTTCTGCATACTGATAATTGCCTAATTGCAAAACGTCAGTTCTTAAATAAGACTGTCCATTAACATTGACGTAAAAACTTCCTACTTCATTACCATTTGTAACAAGGCTTATAATTCCTGATGATAAATTCGTGATCTGTACTTTTGAACCGCTTGTCTTTGCACTTATTTCATCTGAATATACCTTATCAGCACTTAAAATTGATTTGCCGCTTGCACTTTCATAAAAACTGCCTATCTCATTTCCGTTACTGTCCTCTATTGAAAAATTACCGACAACGGCTGTATTTGCTGTCAATCTGCCGTTGGAATTTTTATAAATCTCAATCCCATTCACATACAGAAAGTCAGTATTTAAAATAGCTTTACCGCTTGCACTTTCATAAAAACTGCCCTTTTCTGCTCCACGAGTACCTATGTACAAACATTGACCTGTCAACACACCCTTGCCGTTTGCAGATATAAACATTGACGCTAACACATCATTATTCGCTGAATAAAGCGTTGCACCGTTAGTCCAGATTTCAAAAGACTTTCCGTTATCTGCACTTATTTTTATATCGCCGTTTGCCATGTTTATTGACATATTTTGCTGTACGTCTTTTATCATGCCCGATTTTATTAAATCGGCATTCAGAACACCTGTTGTTATCATGCTTGCATTGATTTCGCCGTCCATTGTCATGGCAAGTTCAAAAGGACCTGTATAACCATGACTGCTGTAGCCGATACCGCTTAAATTGGCTCTCCATAGCTTTGTTGCCGCACCTATCGACAAATCATTCATTATCAGTATTTCATCGGGATAGCCGTCCTGATTATCGTCATTCATTACGACATATCCGCCCTGATTCCCTGTAATACGCTTGGTCTGTCGTTCAATGGACTGCTGCAAAAATGATTTTGTGCTGCTGATATTATACCAATGACCTAAAACATTGAGCAAATAGAATTTCCTTTATATTTGATGTTGGATTATCAGGCTATTATAAAATCCGATACCGCCACACGCCTGCTCAATGTTTTTACATTCGAGTATATCATCAACCTGTTTCAGCTGCTGTGTGACGGTCTGTGCAAAATTGCTTTTGGCATTTCCCATCTCAATCGAAATATATCTTTCATTAAGAACGTCATAAACCGTCCTGATGATTTTCGCCTTGACTTTTTTCTTTTCATGTATGACGGTAACGGTATCACAAAGACTGCACCTTTCCAGTACGGCAAGATTTTTATATTCCTCTGTCTGCCATAACGGAACAAATGACACTTCATAATGCCTTGAAACAGTGTCAAGGTCATTGGCATTGATAAAGACATTTGCCTTTGCCTGTAATTGTGCTTTTGTAGGCGGAGTGTCAAATTCTGCCGATAAATCCAGAAAATAGCACCGTACAAACGGCAGATTTGACGCATTGGCAAGCGTAATGATTTTATTGTCAAGCTGTACATATACACTATCTTCATTACGGTAAAAGGGATAGACATGAGTATATGTATTCGTGGTATCTTCCGTACAGGTAAAGCCTGTGAGATTTTTTCTGTAACGGATTTCGGTTTTCTTTTCCTGCCCTCTGTTCTGATGGAGTTTGACGGTGTAATTGTCAAATTCAAATTCACCGCCGAATGTATCCAACAAACTGCCTTTTTGACCTGCCAGCATAGCACTTGCCGATGAGGGAATCTCCATTGTGATATCCTTGACAGTCGAAATATTCGACCATGCCGAAAACTCCGTATTTGCATTGACAGATACCAACATATCGGAAAGAATGCTTGCAGGCGTACCGCTGTATATATCGGGTGCAATGGGGATTCCTGCCAGTTTATAACGGATATGCTCACAATAAAATGTCGTTGTTTTGGCTATTTTGTCATCAAATCGCTTGTATATCCTGAATTTCTGATTGTTGGAAATATCATTCGGCTTTGCAGAAATAAATCGACCTGTCTGAATTTTGCTGTAAATATCCGACTGCATAGGAACGGTAAATTTTGCTTCATAAATGCCGTTTCGTTCTTCGGTTGCGGTACAGCCTGTACAGTCAGTGATATTTCCGAGAATCGTATTATCAGTGTCAATCAGTATGGGTATCATAATTTGCACCACCTTGTTGTTATCACTGCTGAGTGAAAGCCCTCTCCGATAAATACAATATTGTTTGTCCCGACAGCTAAAGAGGGATATCTGCCGCTTAACAAATCCGATTTATCGACAAGTGAACTTGAATAAACAAGCATTTTTTCACTGTCCACAATGACATTCGGAGATACGTCCGAAATAGTGAAATTACTGCCGTTGATATTACATCTCACCGAACCCGTACCAATGATTTTTATTTTCGGATATGCCTTGTAATTTCCGGGATTGTACAGGCTTATGGAAGTTGCTGTAAACATCTGTTCAGTCTGCCCAGAATCGAGATAGAAAAACGGCTTGCAGTCGAATGTAATTGAAAATTCATACATATTTTCAAACTTCTGTACGGCATTTGAAATATCCGAACAGAATGCCCAATAAAAGCCGTCTGGCAATTCAGTGTCATAAAGTTTCTGATAGCTGACAGATGTTAAAAGCCATGCTCTTAAATCGTTCAGCACTTCATCAATATCTTTTCTTTCATGCAGATCGGGGATAGTGGCAGCTTTATATTTTATCTGAATGTTTTCATAGCATTCATCATCAAGCACTAAATCGCCGTTCCTGCCGGGAACGGTTATTTTTTCAAAACGTCTTTTCGGGAAAGGTCTTTCAGGCGGTTCGGTAATGACACAGCCCTTTTCACTCAGAAAAATATTATTGAAAATAATATCCTGCATCAGAACATCACACCCCGTCTTTCCATTTGTGCGGAAAAGTAATCTCCTGCATACTCCATGATTTCATCAAGGTCTTGTTTATTCTGATTATAGAAATTCTCTATATTCATCATGAATACGATTTTGCTTTCCGTTTGGGTATTGCCGTTGAAAGCCTTTTGCGGTGCAGAACCGTTGATTGTGGGTTCAATGTCAAAATCTGTCGGAATGGCATTGGCAATGTCTTTGTTTACAGCCATGGAAATCAAGTTTCTAATAAAGAAATTTAACCCCAAACTTTCGGTGATTTAAGTAATATGAATATCAAGTTTATCCAATAACGTTT
>CAMHPW010000132.1 GCA_946187095.1 uncultured Clostridia bacterium
AAAAGAACTTTTTTGATTTAGTAATAGAACAAAAGCAAAAATATATGGATGAAGGTATAGATACTGATAGTGATATCGATGGAAATAGAGGACAATGGGATCATTGCCAATATGACTGACAGAAAAACGGAATATATCAGCGGCAGTGCCTATACAAGCGGAAAAATTGACGGCAAAGAATGTGTCGTGGTAAAATGCGGTATAGGCAAAGTAAATGCCGCCGTAGCGGCACAGACAATGATTTTGAAATACAAGCCCGATATGATAGTTAATACAGGCGTGGGGGGCAGTACAAGTCTGAACACGCATATAGGCTATGTCGTGATAGCGGAAAACGTCATACAGCATGACATGGATACAACTGCAATAGGTGATAAAAGAGGAACGGTATTTTTGCCCGAGGGAAATATAGATTATATTCCGTGCAGCGAAAAAGTCGTGGAAAGACTTGAAAAAGCTTGTGAAAACATCGGTGAAACGCATTATGTGAGAGGCACGGTTGCGACAGGCGATCAATTTATCACAGGCAATGAAAGGCGTTCCGGATTGAATCAAAATTTCAATGCGATAGCGTGTGAGATGGAGGGCGGCAGTATCGGACAGGTATGTTATCTGAATAAAGTGCCGTTCGGAATCGTCAGAGCCATTTCCGACAGCATGAGTGAAGAAGATGATGCCGTTGAATACACTGTATTCAGCCGTTCAGCCGCAAAAAAATCCATTGATATCATTGTGGAATTCATTAAAAACAGCTGAATAAAACAAGCCCGATCTCATCAAAGAAATCGGGCTTGTATTTTTTATTGTTCGGAATCTTCTTCGTCATCACCGGTATCTTCTTCATGAGTCGCTCTTGCAACGGCAACAACTTTGCTGTCATCAGTCATTTTCATGATCTTGACACCGCCGCCAAGTCTTGACTGCAAAGATATCGTTTCTGCAAAAACCCTTATGATAACACCGTTATCAGCCATAACAATGATATCGTCATTAAGATCAACCGCTTTGATAGCAGCGACTTTTCCGTTTCTGTCAGCCGCCTTATAATTGTTGATTCCCTGACCGCCTCTTGCATGAATAGGGTATTCTGTTTGAGGAGTAAGTCTGCCGAAACCGTTTTCGGATATGGTAAAGACATAAGCACCGTCTCTCAATATGGACATACCCACGACTTCATCATCACCGAAAAGACGGATAGCCTTTACACCATGAGAAGCCTTTCCGGACGGGCGTATGGTATTTTCTGCGATATGCAGAGCTTTTCCGTTTGCAGTCGCAATGAGCAGATCAGAATTGCCGTCTGTAAGGCGAACCCATGCCAATTCATCACCGTCATTCAGTGCGATCGCATTAAGCCCTGTCTTTCTTCGTGCCGAACGGAAATTGCTTGTAGCAATACGCTTGATAAGACCTCTTTTTGTCACCATCACAAGATACATACCTTCATCACCGGATTCAGGCATTTTGATCATGGAAGTAACTTTTTCATTCGGCAGAAGCTGAAGCAGATTATTGATATTCATGCCTTTGGAAGTACGGGAACTTTCAGGTATTTCATAGCATTTCATCTTGTAGACCTTGCCAAGATTGGTAAATAACAGTGCGTTATCGTGTGTATCTCCGACAAATATATCGATCGGCACATCTTCGGCACGTCTGTTCATGCCTGAAATGCCACGCCCGCCACGCCTTTGCGTTTTATAGATATCGGCTTTCTGGCGTTTGAGATAACCGAAATTCGTCATGGTAACGACACATTCTTCATGGGGAATCAAGTCTTCTATTTCCACTTCACCGCTGAGGGATTCTATTCTTGTTCTTCTTTCGTCACCGAATTTCTGTTTAATGGCATTGAGTTCAGTTTTGATAATGCCGTAAACTCTTTCGGGCTTATCAAGAATATCTTTCATATCATCAATTTTGATAAGAAGTGCCAGAAGTTCATCTTCGATTTTTTCTCTTTCAAGACCGGAAAGCTGTCTTAAACGCATATCCACAATAGCCTGAGCCTGAATATCATCAAGACCGAAGCGGTCACAGAGATTTTGTTTTGCACCTGCGGTATCGCTTGAGGAACGGATAATTTGGATCACTTCATCGATGAAATCAATGGCAATTTTAAGACCTTCGAGGATATGAGCCCTTTCCTGAGCTTTTTTCAGATCATATCTTGTACGTCTGGTGATAACGTCAAACTGGAAATCAATGTAGTTCTGAAGCATTGATTTGAGAGTAAGAATTTTAGGCTCACCGTTGACGATAGCGAGGAGTATAATGCCATAGGTGATCTGCATCTGAGAGTTTTTATAGAGATTATTGAGAACGATATTCGGAGAAGCATCTTTTTTCAGAGAAATTTCAATATGCATACCATTTCTGTCGGAATGATCATCTATATTGGAAATACCGCTGATTTTCTTATCTTTGACCATATCGGCAATACTTTCAACGAGCCTTGCCTTGTTGACCTGATAGGGAAGTTCTGTAACGGCGATCTTGAATCTGCCATTTTTGTCCTCGAGAATTTCAGCCTTTGCCCGAATGGCAATTTTTGCACGTCCCGTTGCATAGGCAGCCTTGATGCCGTTTTTACCCATGATAATACCTGCTGTCGGGAAATCGGGACCTTTTATGTACTGCATGAGTTCATCAAGAGTCGCATCGGGATTATCGATCAGACAGTTGACAGCATCAACGACTTCACCGAGATTATGGGGAGGGATATTGGTAGCCATACCGACTGCAATACCTGTAGAGCCGTTGACGAGCAGATTCGGAAATCTGGAAGGCAATACGGAAGGTTCTTTTCTGCTGTCATCATAGTTGGGGATAAAATCGACGGTTTCCTTGTCGATATCGGTCAGCATTTCGACGCTGATCTTGCTCATACGGGACTCTGTATAACGGTAGGCGGCAGGGGGATCACCATCAACGGAGCCGAAATTGCCGTGACCGTCAACGAGGATATAACGCATGGAAAAATCCTGAGCCAGACGGACAAGAGCATCATAAACGGAGCTGTCACCGTGGGGGTGATAGCGTCCGAGAACATTACCGACCGTAGTGGCACATTTTTTATAAGGCTTGTCAGGCGTAAGATTATCTTCGTACTGTGAATAGAGGATACGCCTGTGTACAGGCTTCAGACCGTCACGCACATCGGGCAGGGCACGGGACACGATAACGGACATGGAATAATCGAGGAACGATTTTTTCATTTCTCCCTCTATGTCAACGGGAATAATTTTGGAAGTCTGATTCTGCTGATTGTTCAAATTTTTCTGCACCCCTTATCAATGCATAATTCATAATTATGAGTCAAGCGAATTTTTTTGGTAAAAGTCACTCTATGGAATCCAACATCTTTTCAAAAAGCTGTTGATCAAATTTCTTCATATTGAGCGGTCTTAAAGTATTGGAATCGACAAAGCCGTGAGTTGTGGAACCCTCCGCCATCAGAACGCCGTCAAGCAGGACTTTATAAGAGAACTGTATTCTTGAAACGGTAAGTTTCATCACGGAAGTCCGAATGATCACTTCATCTTCATAGTGAATCGGTCTGATATATTTGCAGGAAAGTTCGGAAAGCGGAAGCATAACGCCGTTTTTTTCAAGCTGACCGTAACCGGTGCCGATCATTCTGATAAAATTGGTTCTTCCGACTTCAAACCACACGGGATATACAGAATGATGGATGATCCCCATCTGGTCTGTTTCGGCATAACGTGCAGTGATGGGAGTTTCGTTTATCATAGTTTTCAACCTCTTTTGAATCAATTGTTGAAAGAGAGCTTGTCAATTTTCTTCGGGCATCGTACCCGAGAGAAGAATTGCCTTGATTTCGTTGTAGACTTCGGGTTCAATGACTCTTTCGGGAACGGCAAAACTCCTGTCATCGTCATATATCATGATAATGCCGTCGAATTCCGCAATTTCGGCTTTGCCGTCAAGTTCGACCGTCCATGCACCGTCATCTTTGCCAATGTCAATGTGAGTCGGGTATATTTCGGCTTCGACGGTTTTGCCGTCAGCCATAATTTTGGCAAGTTTTTTCATGTGGATATGCGGCACGAGCCATATTGCTGCAATCATGAAAAAGCATAATACACCGAAAAACAGATTATAAACATTGTATTGTGAATTTGTTAAAAAGTACGTCAGCAGGAAGATCATTCCTGCGGCTGCAAATACAATTGTCTGCAAAACGGCACGTTTGCCTTTGGTTTTATATAGCCTGCCGTGATACAGGCATTTGTACATTTCATCTTCCGTCAGGGCATAGGAAATTTTGATACCCGTTTCGGGAATCTCATATTCTTCGGCATCATCGTCCGCCACAAGTTCGGATTCGGAGCCGTCCCATCCGGGATTTTCGTCATGACGGATCTGTTCTATCATATCAAGTTCTTTGGAAATATCATCGATCAGTTGTTCATCTCTGTGTTCTTCAATTTCACTCCTCCCTTGCGGGTGGACAGGTTCATCTTTCATGGATTATCTCCTTTTTTCAGAGTCGGAAAATGTTTCACGTGAAACATTTTTTATACATCAAGATTTTGTACATATCTTGCATTTTTTTCGATAAATTCACGTCTTGGTTCTACTTTGTCGCCCATGAGGATAGTGAAAACTTCATCAGCGGCAGCAGCATCTTCCATTTCGACACGCAGCATGAT
>CAMHPW010000133.1 GCA_946187095.1 uncultured Clostridia bacterium
CTTTTTTTTGTTTTTTGGCATAATCCAAGATATCCCCTTTCGGCTGCCGCTGTTTTTCGGATTTAACATTAACATTATACTACATACAGGCACTATATTGCAAGATATTTTCGCCTATTTTTTTATTTTTTTTACCATGTTATACATGGCGTGACTTTTTTATCAAAAACAAGGAAATTTTTTCACTTAAATATCCGATCGTCCTGAAAACGATGCCGAAACATTTTTTCAGAAATTTTCCTGCCGTGAAATATACCAAAACAAAGACCACGATCTGTGCAGCCATCACATACCATCTGATATAGCCGTGTGTACGGGCAACCGCAAAAAACAAATTCAATGCCGCTGCCGCAAACGTAAACAATATATCTTCCATGAAAACAAGCAATTTGTTCGGCGGCGAAATTTCCCTTGCCACTTCCATGAATATATATATCACCGTAACGCCTGCCCCAAGCATGAATGACCACAAAAAAGTCATTGTCTGGTCATAAAGCGTCAAGTCCAAACGATCACCTACCGGAACAGCCTTGCAAAAAATCCGCCTTCTGTCTGCTTGTTTTCCGCATAGACAAGCGAATATATATTTCCGTCAAGATTCAGTTCCCCTGTTTCGAGACTGAATTTACTGATATGCAGACTTGTCCCTTTCACCGTAAGCTGACCGAGTTCCGTTTCCAGTATCACGGTTTCCTCGTCAAATCCCGATACATCCGAAACGCCCGACAGTGAAAGCTGCTTTCTGTCCTCCAGAATCACACTGTGCCGCTTTCTTACCGTATTTTTTTCCTCCACCTGCAAACACCGGCTTTCAAGTTGAAAATTTAAAAAGTGAAAACAGATTTTCACTTTTCTATTTTTATGCCGTCTGCAAGTGATATATGCTCATTTCAGGAAATTATCCGATACATCAGTCCTGCTTCCTCTTTTTTGGCATACTCATTGACACTCGCAATTTCCGCTTTGACGGGATGGGCACCCATCGCTATTTCCAGAATATCCCCGACTTTCACTTCATAGGATGCCCTTGCGACCTTTCCGTTGACAAGTACCCTGCCTGCATCACAGGCTTCATTGGCAACCGTCCTTCTTTTAATAATTCTTGATACTTTCAGATATTTGTCCAATCTCATATAAAACCTCCGTAAAAAACAAGAGACCGACTGTTTTTCAAGCCGACCTCTAAACTTTGATCAATTTTCCGAAACGGTGTTCTTGAATACTTTTCCGGCTTTGAATGCAGGAACTTTGGAAGCAGGTATGGTGATCTTTTCTTTTGTCTGAGGATTGCTGCCGATCCTTTCCTTTCTCTCGTGACGTTCGAAGACACCAAAGCCTACTATACGAACATCTTCACCTTCTGCAACCTTTTCAACGATCGTGTCGAAAACTGCTGATACTGCTTTCTCGGCATCCTTCTTGGAGATGTCTGCCTTTTCTGCAACTATCGCAATAAGATCTGTTTTGTTCATTTCATGAACCTCCATAATTTTATTTTTCGTTTTCCCAGAGTATCCTTACGACATCAGGGGAAACATTCTGTATTTTGATACCTGCTTTTCCGACATTTTTTTCGAGCCTGTCAAAACGCTCTATAAATCTGCCGCAGGCATTGTACAGCGACTTTTCGCTTTCCGTGTCCAGAGCCTTTGCAAGCCCTGTCATCTCAAACAGGATATCTCCTATCTGCTCACTGCTGTCATCTTCCAAATTTTCTTTCAGTTTTGCAAGCCTGTCTGAGATATCATCTATCATTTCTTCGGCACTTTTCGGAAGAAGTCCGCCTCTTTCGGCTTTTTTATGCAGCTTCTGTGCCCTGATCAGTGACGGCAAAGACTTTGAAACGCTTTCCATCGTTTCCGTCACGGACTTCTGCTCCTTCGACTTCATTTTGATCTTATCCCAATTTTTCAGAACTTCTTCGGGAGTATCCGCCTTTGCATTTCCGAAAACATGGGGATGACGGAATATCATTTTTTTGCACACATCATCTGCCGTGTCATTGAAATCAAATCTTCCCTGCTCTTCTTCCAGAACCGCATGGAAAACGACATTCAAAAGCACATCTCCCAATTCCTCTTTGAGATGTTCTGTATCCTTTTCATCGATTGCTTCAACAGCTTCATATACTTCTTCGATAAAATCCTGTCTGATCGTCTCATGCGTCTGCACCTTGTCCCAGGGACATCCTTCGGGGGAACGCAGGATCTTTACGATCTCCACAAGGTCATTGATATCATACTTCTCTTTAAACTGAAATTCCACGGATTTCTCTCCCTTCAGCATAATCTATTTTACCTTATTAACTTACGTTTTTCAAGTACTTTTAAAATTTTATTTCCTTTGGGCATCTGCAGAATATCTTCCCTCTTGACTGCCCTGAACACCAGCAATGCGATCACATAGACGATCACCGCCGTAATGACTGCCAGAAGCGTTGCGACACGCTGTGTCACGAATACATCAAGCAACTGTTCCGACCAGTAGGCAGCCAATGCACATACAATCGATGCCAGCAGCGGCTTGACGAATATCGACACGAAATCAGGTACGATCCCTGTTGTCCTGCAAAGGAAAAACATTGCCGTCACCGTTACGAATCCGTAACATACGATCGAACCGACATTCGCTCCCTGTATATTGATCTCAGGTATGCCTACCAAAATATAATTCACGATAATTTTCAAAGTCATGCCAATGATATACAGCTTCAGCGGGATATCCATTTTGCCCGTTGCCTGTATCATGCTGCACATCGGCGTACTCGTTGCAATAAACACTGCCGATATTCCCATGACAGTGAGAACTTTTGAGCCTATCTCGACTTCATTCGCCACTCCGCCGCCGCTGTATATCAGAGACAACAGCGGTTCGGACAATACCGACATTCCGATTCCCGACGGTATCGTCACCAGCATGGTCACTCTCAGAACCGTTTCCATGCTCTTTTTCATCTGCACCTTGTCACCGCTCGTCCATGCCGCTGTAACAGACGGCAGTGCCGTTGTGCCGAACACCTGTGTCACTGCCGATACCAGCATCATGAGCGTAAGTGCTATTCCGTAACAGCCGTATAAATATACATGAGTCTGTCCCGAATGATACACGCTGTCGGGTATCAGTGAGCCGTATATATCAAGCAAAGCCTTCGGCTGTGTCTGCATGATATGATCGATCCTTCTCTGCACGAGTGTTGCATCTATCATATCCGCCAGACTCATAATGATCGAACCCAGACCTACCGGCAATGCAGTTTTTACCATTTTTTTCAGTATCACATTCCTGTCCTGTGCAGGAGGCGATTTCGCAAGCTCTGCATTCGTGATGCCGTCACCGCTCCGCCTGTACTTTATAAAAAGATATAAAAATCCGAATACTGCTCCGAGAGATATTCCCAGGATTGCCGCACCGATCGCTATCGGTATGATCACGGAATGTGCATCTTCAGCACTTGAACATTTCGTGCCAAGCACATAGCCTGTATTCATATATTGCTTTTCCAGCAGCTTCATTGTCACGGCGGATGCCGTAAATCCCAGAAACAGCTTGAAGGATGCCTCTATGATCTCCGATACGGCGGTCGGAGTCATGTTTTTCATGCCCTCGAAATAGCCCCTGTAGATCGACATCAGACAGCCGAAAAATATCGTCGGTGACAGACACAGCAATGCAAATATCGCATTTTCCGCCTTGATCACTTTCACATAGACAAAACTGCCCAACACCATCGCCAGAAAACAGACAAAGCCCGCTATGACAAATATCGGTACGGATACATGGTGTATCCGCCTGACATCCCTGAACCGCTTTTTCGCTACACTTTCCGATACCATTCTCGATATCGCTATCGGAAAGCCTGCCGTTGACAGCATGAACAACGGACTGTACAGTGCATAAGCGGCATTGAACAAGCCTGTTCCCACACCGCCGTACATATTGGAGAGAAGTATCTTATATACCATTCCCATCAGCTTGACGATGATCATACTCGAACCCAATATAGCCGCACCTTTGAGAAATGACTGCGATTTTCTTCCCTTTTTTGAATCAGCCACCCATACACTTCCTTTCAGGAGTGTTTTTTAAGCTGTGAAGTATCTGCTTCACAATTTAACGGAATTATTACACCGTATGATCTCAACAACCATACGGTGCAAATTTCACACTATTTCAGATATTACTGAACGTCCATGTCATCATCTGCAAGATTGTCTTCCACAAGGTCAACCGCATCTTCTTCCGCTATTTCTTCCTCTGCATCAACGCCCTTTACCACGATCTTTGCACCGCAGTTTTCTGCCAATAAATTTTTTTTGTTAAGTATTTCAAATTCTTTTTTAACTAAAGAATATCTCGAAGTAAAATCATTTTTTATTCTGTTATATTTTCTTCTTTCAGAAGAAAAAAACCATTTTTTAGGGGCACCATTATCTTCTAATTGTTTTAACTCATCTCCTAATTTTCTTAATTCTTCTATTTCATCAAATAAAATTTTTCGTCTTTTTTTGATATCTTCTCCTGTTAAAATTTTCGGTCTTGATTTAAATGTAACAAAAAAATCCAAAGGAACGGATGCTAATCCTATACCTCCAAATAATGCGAATACTATCCAGGATATGAAAGTCAATACAGCCATTGAATATACTATTATATTTACATTTAACTCTATA
>CAMHPW010000134.1 GCA_946187095.1 uncultured Clostridia bacterium
CTTTTCAGACCACTATAAATTTGTCGGTCCGTCCGTATTTTCAAAAGTTCTCCCGAATAAAGAAAAAGACCGTCCGCTTGTATATATCTCCATGGGTACGGTCATCAATGAAAAACCCGATTTTTATAAAAAATGCATATCTGCACTGAAAGACGTTGACACAGATGTTATCATTTCATGCGGAAATGCAACAAATCCCGAATCGCTCGGTGAACTTCCCGAAAATATAAAAATATTCCACTATGTCGACCAGCTTGATATCCTTTCCAAAGCGGACGCTTTTATCACGCATTGCGGCATGAACAGCGTTTCGGAAAGTCTGTATATGGCGGCTCCCATGGTATTTTATCCCCAGACGGGTGAACAGTATGCCGTGGCAAGACGTGCCAAAGAAATCGGTGCAGGCGTTATGCTCGAAGATGACAGTATCGAAGGCATTAAAAAAGCCGTTCAGACTGTCCTGAACGACAAAAGTTATGCAAGAGCCGCCCAAAAATGCAGTAAAGATTTCCGTTCCTGTCCGGGCACTGTCGGGGCAGCGGAATTTATCGAGAATGCCCCGAACAAATCCAACGGCTATGACTTTCTGAAAGAAGTCAATAAAGCAAGCGGCAAATTCAATATTATCTATTGGATTATCGCTGTTATTCTGATTGTACTTTTCGGCACGTTTGTAGCATGGAAATTCACATGGATCATAGGCGTATTGGCAGGTGTACTTTCCTATCCCATCGGACAGGCTGTGCAGAGAAAAATATACAAGTCCATGGCTGAAAAGAGAAAGAAATAAAAAACACCGCTCATTTCCGACTGAAAACGGAAACGGGCGGTTTTTCAGTTGTGCATTATAAAAACGAGTATATCGGACCTTCATAGTCACACTTTCCGAAAGCCATCAGCAGAATACATATTCCGGGGAAAAATAAATTCAGTATACCGAAACCGATACTTTTTCCGTAAGCCTGAGCCATTCTGATCGGTACCATGATCGGAACGAACCATCCTATGATCGGAACAATGAGCAAAAGGAATTTCCAGCCGTTGCCGTAAATAATTCTGAACTGAATGTATGCACTGTAGATCGGAATCAAAATTTTCCAGCCCGCTTCACCGGCTTTGGTAAACATCTTCCACCATGCAATGAGGTAAATGACTGCCAATAACCATGAAGTGATATTCAGCAGCACAAAAAGCCACGGCGGTACATACTGATTGATGAGTGCCTGAAATTGTTCCTCAGACATTCCGCTGTACTGATAATAAGCATTTCCACCCAAGTAAAACACCCCCCCTGTTTCAAACAATATCCTATCTTATTATATATAAAAATCGTCTTTTTGTCAACATAGGCACATAACCCATAAATAATATTTGTAATTCATTAAATATGACTATTGCAAATTTTTCTTCAAAGTAGTATAATGCTAATAAAGATATTATTCTCTTAAAACTATATATTTTATAAAATATAAAGGAGATGTTTAAAATGGGCATTATCAAAGCAGCTTTGAATTCAGTCGGCGGAGCTTTGGCGGATTCTTATCTTGATGCTTATCGTCCCTATCACATGGGACCGAGAACAGTCGTTTCACCGGGTGTATTTGCTGATGACGGCACAGGAAGAAATACCAATACCAAACGTGCCAACAATGTTATTTCCAACGGTTCGAAGATCTATGTTGACTCCAAACAGCTGATGTGCATTGTTGACGGCGGAAAGGTAGTTGACTATTCTGCTGAACCCGGTTACTATACCGTTTCCAATTCGACAGCACCTTCATTATTCAATGGTGAGATCAAGAAGTCCTTTTCGGATGTATGGGACAGGATTAAATTCGGCGGCAACCAGTACAAAGAACAGAGAGTTATCTATATCAACCTTCGCACAATGGAAGGCATCAAATTCGGCACAAAAACTCCCGTTCCTTTCTTTGACGAGAAATATCAGATAGACGTTGCCGTAAGAGCTTTCGGTACTTTCTCCATCAGGGTGACTGATCCGTGGAAATTCTTCAATGAAGTGATCCCTCATGAATGTGTCATGGAGGGTGCCTGTCTTGATGTAGAAGATTTCCTCAATGATACGTTCATGTCGGAATATCTTGGTGCATTGGGTGAGGCTCTGAGCAATATGTCCGTTGACGGCGTACAGCTTTCCAGAATTCCCACTCAGACAGGCAAGCTCTCACAGTATATGAGAGATGCACTTGATCCCGTATGGAATGAATGCAGAGGTCTTGAGATCGTCAATGTCGGCATTTCAAGCATCACTTATGATGACGATACAAAGAAACTCCTCCAGAAGAGAAATGAAGCTGCTATTTTCACTGATCCGAGTATGCGTGAGGCTTATGTGCAGACAGCCGTAGCAGACGGTATGAAAGCGGCAGGCTCCAATCCCAACGGTGCAGGAAATGCGTTTATGGCAATGAATATGGGCATGAATGCAGCAGGCAATTTTATGAACACGGCATCCAACACCAATATGCAGCAGATGCAGATGCAGCAGCAGATGCGTCAGGCAGCAGCAGCGGCTCCGGCAGCAAACGGCTGGGACTGCTCATGCGGTCACAAGGGCAATACAGGCAAATTCTGTGCAGAGTGCGGTGCAAAGAAACCCGAACCCGCAGGTGCATGGAAATGCATATGCGGTGCTACCAATACAGGCAAGTTCTGTGCAGAATGCGGTGCAAAGCGTCCCGAAAGCAATACATGGGATTGTTCATGCGGTCACAAGGGCAATACAGGCAAGTTCTGTGCAGAGTGCGGTGCAAAACGCCCCTGATTCAAATGGAAGATTTTTCACTTTCTCCGTTTGAAGTTACAGTTTAACAATTTCTGAAATAAAAGAGTTTGTCTTTCAATTGCAAAGCAGTTGGAGGACATAACTTCTTTTAAAGGAAAATATGGCACAAAATGCTATTATTGTTCTTTATTGGAAGATTTATCATTTTATGGATATATCAGGAGGACTTTTTTTAACATGGAAACGATAGCCTATAAATGTATCAACTGCGGAGGACCTTTGCAGTATGATCCTGCCAAGCTGAAATTCGCCTGTGAATACTGCCGCAGTGACTTTACGGAAGAGGAACTTAAAAAGCACTGGGGTGAACTCGATCAGGAACTCAAACAGGAAGCCGTGGAAGAACCCGAAGCTGCACCTGCAGATGCGGATGATTTTTCTGCGAATACAGTGATTTATTCCTGTCAGAACTGCGGGGCGGAGATCGTGGCTGAAAAAACGACTGCCGCTACTTTCTGTATCTACTGTCACAGCCCCGTTGTGCTTACCAACAGACTGACAGGTCAGTATAAACCCGATCTTGTGATCCCCTTCAAGATTTCAAAAGAGGATGCCGAAAAGAAATTTTTCGATATGTGCAGCAGCAAGAAATTCATTCAGAAGAATTTCCTCAAGAATGCACAGCTTGATATGATCAAGGGTGTCTATTATCCCTACTGGATGATCGATTCTCTCAAAGACGGTGTTGTCCATGCCACCGCCGAAAACAGGGAAACTCGTTATGAAGGCGATTACAAAATTACGGAAATCACCAAATACCGTGTCATGCGTAAGGGAAGAATCAACTTCAATAAATTTCCCCACTCGGCACTTGCCAAGGAAGATCATAATATGATGAAATACGTCAATCCCTATGATGACGGGGAAATGAAAGATTTCACAATGGCGTATCTTTCGGGATTCCTTGCGGAAAAGCGTGATACGGAAAGAACTGCCGTTCAGCATGACGTTGACGAGGAACTCAAGGGCTATGCAAAGAAAATCTACGGCGAAACCATGTCACAGTATGACACCTATCATATTGATGATATCAGCTTGAGAACCCTCAACGAAAAATGGAGTTATGCCCTCATGCCCGTCTGGATGATGACTTTCAATTATGACGGCAAAAATTATCTCTATGCCATGAACGGTCAGACAGGCAAAACTTACGGCGAACTCCCCTGTGACAAGGGTAAGTTGGCTTTGTTCGGTGTAGGCTTGTTTATTGTACTTCTGATCATATGTATTTTGGGAGGTATGTTCCTGTCATGAAAAAATTTTTCTCTTTATTGACCGTGACGATGCTTGTCATGGCTGCACTCACTTTCGGAATGTGTACCGTCAATGCTGCACAGCTCGATGATACTGCACCTGATATTCAACAAACCGCCTATGATTACCATGATGACGGCTATTATGATAATCATGCGGCAGCAAGACCTGTCGACTGGTTCAAAGTCGGCGGCGGTGCTTTTCTGATCAGCACGATCGGCACGATTGTCATTGTTATGTGGATATACAGCGGCTACAAATTCAACGGCAGAACAGAACCGTATCCCTATAACCGCAAAGCACCGCTGGAACTCATAGACGGCGAAGATATTCTGATTGACAGACAGATCAGACGTGAAAGGATAGAAAGAAACAGATAACCAAAAACAAAAAAGAAATGGGGTAATGATATGCGACTCGATATAATGCCAATTGCAACGGTAAAACAGGTCATTGACATGGAACAAGCCGCAAAGCACATATGGATAGATTATTACAGGGACATTTTTTCACCCGATCAGATCCAGTATATGCTCAAAAAGTTCCATTCAAGAGAAGCAATCGAACAACAGGCAACGTAACTGTTTCCACGGGGAAAACTATCATTA
>CAMHPW010000135.1 GCA_946187095.1 uncultured Clostridia bacterium
CTATCCCTGCAAGCATGGAGGAAGTGGATTTCTATTATCTCTTTGACGGCAGTGAAAATTTGGAAAGTATCACCGTTGCCGAAAATCACCCGAATTATAAGTCAATAGACGGTGTTGTCTATACCAAAGACGGTACGGAAATGGTCTACTGTCCAAGAGGCAAATCAGGTGATCTTGTCGTTCCCGAGGGTGTTGAATATATCCAGACGAAAGCATGGAGATTCTGCAACAAGCTGACAACCATCACTTTCAGCACGACTCTCCGTGATTTCTATAACTACGACTTTACTGAAATGCAGTCACTGACCGATATCTTTGTGCCTGACGGAAATGAATGGTATGTATCCAAAAACGGTGTACTTTATGGCAAAGACTATGATGATAATGATAAAGCATATCTGTATCATCTGTATTGCTATCCCCCTGCAAAAAGCGGTGCCTTTACGGTTCCCTCTACCGTTGTGGAATTCAGCGGTTCAACTTTCAGGAATGCCAAGAAAATGACTTCTCTTTCTATTCCGAAGTCTGTACGCTGGCTCATGGACTTTGATAATCTCTATACACTCGATTCCCTTACATCTGTCACCATTGCACAGGACAGTGAAATGGATTACTGCACAGTCAACGGTATTCTTTATGACAAAGACATGACTACAATGTACTATGTGCCGAATGCCAAAAGCGGTACTGTCACCGTTCCCAATACGATTGAATATATCAATTTGGGAGCTTTCAGAAACTGTACAAAAGTGACTAAAATCGTCATCCCTGCTTCCGTCTATGATATAGATGACGAAACTTTTGATAATTGTACCGCTCTGACGGAATTCAGCGTTGCCAAGGACAATGAACAGTACAAATCCGTCAACGGTGCTTTGATAAGAAAAGATGATGATGATTATCTTCTCTGTGTTCCAAAAGCCGTAACTTCCTTTACTCTCCCCGACAGTATTTATAACCATGACCGTATGAGAGATGATGCCTTTGTCAACTGCGATGCCCTTACAACGCTCAATGTCGGTGCAGACTTCGAGTTCAGCTGGTGGTGGTACTACAATACTCATTTCAACAAATGCCCGAATCTCAAAACCGTCAATGTTGATGCAAACAATGTCAATTACAAATCCATTGATGGTGTCGTTTACAACAGTGATTCCGTTGTATTTGTACCGCCTGCTTATGAGGGTGTATTGAATGTTCCGAAATTCGTTACTTACTGCTGGGACGGTGCTTTCAGAAACTGCAATAAGCTGACAGCCGTTAACTTCTCGGCAAGCTATACAGATACACTCAACCTTGATATGTTCAATGACAGCTATGCCCTTGAGAATATATCTTTCCCGAATAACGGCAATTATACGATTGAAAACGGTGCTGTTTATAACCGTGAAAAAACAGAGCTTTATCATGTATGTGACGGCATCAGCGGTGAATTTGTCATTCCATCAAGCGTTAAATCCATCAGCGAAAATGCCTTTATCAACTGCTCCAAACTGACAAAAATCGTTGCCAATGATACGATCAGTGACTTCCATGTCAATCTTAAAGGCTGTACCGCTTTGAAAGTTCTCGAAGTTCCTGCCAATGTCACCTATATGTATGATTATGATTTTGAGAATGTAGGAGAAGATTTGGTTATAGAGGGCTATGCAGGTTCCTATGCCGAAAATTATGCCAACTATCATGGCTATACGTTCCATCGTCTTTCTGATGAAATCAAACTCAATAAAACATCTGTTACAACGGCTGTCAGCAGGACTTTCAAACTTGTTCCGACTATCAAGACGGATTCCACTTTTGATAAGACTGTTACGTTTACAAGTGAAAATCCCAAAGTCGCAAAAGTTGCCGCTGACGGCACGGTTACGGCTGTCGCCGCTGGTACTGTTAAAATCACTGCAACGACCGTCAACGGCAAGACAGCTTCCTGTCTTGTGACAGTCAATCCCGTATTGACAAATATCTCCGAGATATCCTCCGACAATGTTCTTGTCAATGATACCGTTACCGTTACCGCAAAAGCCCTTGACGGTACAGGCACTTATAAATATGCCGTTGACTACAGACTTTCGGGTGCGGCAAACTGGACTTCCCTCCTTGCAAAAGGCACGACTTCAACTGCCGATTTCACAACTGCCACAGCAGGCACTTATGAGATCAAAGTGACCGTTACGGATAAAGACGGATTCACAGCCGAAAAGATATTCACCGTCAAAGTCAATGCCAAACTTGCCAATACTTCAACCGTTTCGGCAACCAAGACCACTCTCGGAAATGCTGTTACAGTAAACGGCAAATCCACAGGCGGTCTTGGCGGTACAACATACAAATATGACTATAAACTTTCCTCAGCAAGTTCATGGACAACGCTTTCCGCTTATTCAACGGCGGATTCCACCGTATTCAAGCCCACAGCCGCAGGCACTTATAATATCCGTGTTACTGCAAAAGATATCAGCGGCAAGACTTCAGGTAAAACTCTTACCGTTACCGTGACAGATGTTCTTGCCAATATGACAGAGATAAGTGCAGAAAAGATTCTTGCAGGCGGTAAAGTAACTGTCAGTGTTTCAGCCTCAGGCGGCATGAGTGATTACACCTATGCCTGCTATAAAAAAGCAGCCGGTGCTTCTTCATGGACGACCGTTTCAGGCTTCGGAAACACCGATTCTTATGAAATCTCATTTGACAAGGCAGACAATTATATCATCTGCACAAAGGTAAAAGACCAGAACGGCACGATCGCCAAAGAATATGTCACTGTATCCGTATGCAATGCCCTTAAAAATACCTCTGCCATCGACAAGACCGATATCACTTTGGGCGATACCGTGACCGTCAGTGCCGATGCCGCCGACGGTATGGGCGGCTATACCTATGAGATATCCTATAAAAAGTCCTCCGACTCCAATTGGACGGTGAAACAAGCCTATGCCGAAAACAATACCGTTTCCGTCAAGCCCGAAAGTGCTGCTGCCTATAATATCAACGTAAAGGTCAAAGATGAAAGCGGTACGGTTGCAGAAAAGAATTTCACTGTAAAGGTCAATAAAGCTCTTGCCAACACTTCAACTGTCGCTTCCAACTCCCTGACTCTCGGCGAATATATCATTATCAGCGGCAGAGCAACGGGCGGTTTCGGTGACAAGACCTACAAATATGAATATAAACTTGCCACAAACGGAAGCTGGACAACGCTTCTCAACTTCTCCGCCAATGCCGCAGCCGTATTCAAACCTACTGAAACAGGCACATATAATATCCGTGTGACTGTCAAAGACAGCAACGGAACTATTGTTTCCAAAACTTTGACAGCCACTGTTTCCGATATCCTCACCAATACGTCAAAACTGAGTGCCGAAACAACTGTTCTCGGAAAGACTGTCACCGTTACAGGCAGTGCCGCAGGCGGCAAGGGTGATTACCAGTATGCTTATTCATATAAGAAATTCTCACAGAAAAACTGGACTCAGATCGCCGATTACAGTACCGATACCTCTGCAGAAGTAACTCCCAAGGGCTATGGTGACTATCAGGTATGCGTGAAAGTCAAAGATGCCAACGGCACAGTGGCAGTTGAATACCTGAATCTGATCGTAAATGACAAGCTCAAAAATAATTCCACTATTGCAAACGAAACGATCGTTCTCGGAAATACAGTGAATGTTACAGCAGCAGCTTCCGACGGTATGGGCGGTTATACCTATTCCGTTCTTTACAAGCAGGCTGCAAGCTCCAAATGGACAACTAAACAGGATTTCACCTCCAACACATCTGTTTCCTTCAAACCCACCAAAGCAACTGATTATGACGTATGTGTGAAGGTCAAGGATAAATCAGGCACTGTTGTCAAGAAATATTTCACAGTCAACGTCAAGGCGGTTCTGACAAATACCTCTTCCGTTTCAGCCGAAACGCTGAATCTCGGTGAAACGCTCATTATCACTGCAAGTGCCGAAGGCGGCGAGGGTGACTATACCTATGGTATCCTCTATAAGCAGTCTGCAAGTTCCAAATGGACAAATGCACAGGATTTCACAGCCAATACTTCCGTTTCAGTCAAACCCACAAAAGCAGTTGATTATGACATATGCGTAAAAGTAAAAGACAAGTCAGGCACAGTTGTGAAAAAATACTTTACTGTAACAGTAAAATAACCGTTTGAAAGAGAAATTGCAAAATTCCTGATACAGCAGGCTGTCGAACGGATAAAGGTTTCTCAGTGACATACTCCCCCACCTACGCTTCGCTTAGAGGCGGGGGCTTCTCGCTCAAGTACAGCAACCTGTACAGTATCAACGAGCTATCCCCGTGTGTCCCACGGTTCTTATTTTTGTTTTATGCTAACGCTATTCTCATACCTTCATTTCGTATGTTTACAGCAGCATTCGTATCTCTGTCATGATGTGTTTGACAACACGGGCAAGTCCATTCTCTGACAGACAAATCTTTTGTGTCGGGATTTTGGTATCCACAAGCACTGCAAATTTGTGAACTTGCAAAGAATTTATCGATTTTGACAAGTCTTTTTCCAAGTTCCTCTAATTTGTATTTCAGAAATGCCGTGAACATTCCCCAACCGTTGTCTGAAACGGATTTACCGAAATTCAGCGACTGTGCCATTGCCTGCATATTCAGATTTTCAATA
>CAMHPW010000136.1 GCA_946187095.1 uncultured Clostridia bacterium
TGAACTGACGGAAAACGGCGATCTCTATATTTCGGGCAATACAGGCATAACAAAAGTGAATATCGAAACGGCTGTGCAGGATACGCCCGAAATAAAAGCCGCCGTTCCCTGTATCGAGATTGACGGCAAAAAACTGTATCCCGATGAAAACGGGAATTTCCATATTTCCTCTCAAGTTCGGAAATTGACGATTTACAGCCATGTTTTCAATTATTCGTCGGTGACACCGCAGATTTCCTATCGTCTGGAGGGCTTTGATGACCGATTTATTACCGTAAGCCAAAAGAATCTTATGCAGCCGGATTATACCAATCTCAGCGGCGGCAATTATCGCTTTGTCCTGAAAGTAACGGGCAGTAACGGAAAAGAATATACAACCGTTGCCGTTGATATCGTCAAGGACAAGGCATTTTATGAACAGATATGGTTTTATATCGTGCTTGTTGTTCTGGATTTGCTGGTAACCGCTGCTGTAGCATATTTCACACGGACGGCAAGAATGAAAAAACTCAGACAAAAACACAAGGAAGAAGTTGAAAAAGAACGTATCAACACCGAACTGCAGACAGCAAGCAAGATACAGACCGGTACCATGCCCGATCGGTTTCCGCCGTTTCCTGACAGGACGGAATTTGACATTTATGCATCTATGAATCCTGCCAAAGAAGTGGGCGGTGATTTCTATGATTTTTTCCTGACAGATCACGACCATTTGTGCATGGTAATAGCCGATGTTTCGGGCAAAGGCGTGCCGGCGGCTTTGTTCATGATGTCCGCAAAAATCATGATTTCGGATTTTGCCGAAATGGGAAAAAGTCCTGCCGAGATACTGACCGCCGTTAATGCCAAAATATGTGCCAATAATCCCGAAAAAATGTTTGTGACGGTATGGCTCGGTATCCTTGAAATATCCACGGGCAAATTGACGGCTGCCAATGCCGGTCATGAATACCCGATTCTGATGCAGCCCAACGGCAAATTTGAGATATTTCAGGACCATCATGATCCAATGGCAGGCTTTCTTAAAAGAATGAAATACAAAGAGTATCAGATGGAGCTGAAACAGGGTTCAAAGCTGTTTTTATACACGGACGGCGTACCCGAAGCAACCGACGAAAAAGAACAGATGTTCGGTATGGAAAGACTTCTTTCCGCACTGAATCAAGAAACCGATATTTCTTTGGAACAGACTTTTCAAAATGTCCGTAATGCCGTTGACGGCTTTGTAAGCGGTGCGGAACAGTTTGACGACCTGACCATGATGTGTATTGAATACAAAAAAGCACTGTAATCCATATTTCATAACTGTTTATCCGACCTGTAAACACAGAATTATCAACAGATAGCAGTCAATTTTCATACTTTGTGTCAGTTATCTTTCGTTTTACACATCATTTGACAGATAACTAACATATAGTATGATAATTGACAGTTGTGTTTTATTGGGGCTTATGTTATTCTATAATCACAGCAAGGGACAAACCCAAAAGAAAACAAAAAAATGAACATAGAGGAGAAATCAGTTATGAAAAAGGTAAACAACGAAATGAGAACCAAAAGAGTAGCAATCACATTGGCATTATTGACAGCAATTTCATCGGGTGCCATGGCAGTAACTCCGGTAGCTGCAGCAGGATATACAGGCTCACAGCTTGCCATAGAAAATGTCTTGGAGGCTGAACAGGAAGCAGAACAGGAAAATGAGGAATTTGAAGAAGTCGTTCTCCCCACTGCACCGACCGAAGAAAAAGGCAAGAAAAAGGATATCGGTTCCATTATGAACGATTTTATGCAGGATTCCGTTGAATCTCTCTTTGACTACGGCAAAAGCAAGCTCGGCGAAAAACTCCCCGATCTTTCCCAAAAGATATTCGACAGTATTCCCGTTGCCAACTACCTCAACAAAGTAGGCTTAGGAAAGAAAGTCGGCAAGTTGATCGCCAATTCTCTCGGTATTGCTCCCAAGTCGGATCAGCCCTCCATGAAAGACATCAGCGAACAGCTTAAGGAACTCAGCGACGAAATCAAAAAAGCCCGGGACAATATTAACAATCACGCCGATGATAATCTTTCCCGTGAAATCGATGCGATTGAGAATATCACAACGGTCAGCACTTACAAAACCGGTATGCAGCAGCTTGCCAATTCGTTCAGAGATGCTCAGAATAAACTGCAGGAAGTAAAGGACGCTCCCGAACAGGATCAGCTTGTTCAGATAGCTGCTCTGTGCGGCTCCAGCGAAGATTGGACGGCTGAAGGCAAACTGGTATGCTCTCTTACAAAAGTCGGTTCTTTCATCAGCGGAAGTGAAAACTTCATCTCGGAGAAAAATTTCTATGAAGCTCTCTATTATCTCGCAGTAAATCACGGTGCAGTCTTCTCGGGACAGGCTAAAAATGAAGTGGAAGCCTATGTAACCAAGACTCTTGAAACTTACATGGCTGCTTATGCGATTGCAACTGCTTCTCTCGATGCTCAGCAGACTCTCAGAGAAATCAAGGATTCTGAATATTATGAGGAATTCCTTGCCAGCCTTTCTCCCACAATGAAAGAAACCTGTAAGGGTATCGTATCCAACAGGTATGAAATTACTTCCAAGAAAAAAGAACTCGGCAGACTCCTCATAGATGCGGAAGGCAACGGCTCTACATTCACTGTTCTCGGACAGTATCAGGATTTCGTTGACATGAGCAGCGGTATATTCATCTCCAGAGACGGTCAGTTCACCACAGAGAAGAAAGATGTTGTTATCAGTACGGCAGCCATTACCAGTGATGACAGTATTTCGGGTGCAAGCAATGCCGCCTACACTTCCCTTTACAACAGCTGGTCAAATGCACTGGATTTCGATCAGGTCATCAAATATGCCAAGACATATAAGAAATCCATTGCGGAAGTACTTCAGGACGCCAACTTTGAGATACCCGCCGATACAAAATATCTGCTTGCAGACGGTAAAGTATCAAAGACAAATGGAACTGATAAAACGGGCGATGCCGGCAGTACGATCCGTTCGGACGGACGTGGCGGTTCATACGGTGATTCATGGTATAACGAGATATACAGCGTTCAGGCTTATGACATTTTCAGCAAAAACATCAAGCCCGAAACGGTCGTTATAAAGAAAGTACAACAGCGTAAGCACTGGGTAAACAGCAAATCAACCAGCGTTGATCCCTGTATCGTAGAACGTTCGACAATCAATTTCCTTACCATGTGTGAAAAAACAGACACTTCTGTTTCGGCAATCGGCAAATTGACAAACAAGGGTACCGAAAATAAATATGTCATCAGCAGCGGTGAATATAAGCTCACTTCCAATCTGAGCATTGCCGATTCTATCTCCGTTGCATCAGGCACAAAGGCAACACTCGACCTCAACGGCTTTGCACTCAACTGCACAGACAACAGTCACTCTGCCATTACGGTGGAAAGCGGTGCAGAACTCACCATTATCGACAGCAGCAACGGCAAAGGCAGCATAAAGGGCTATAATTCAGCCAAGGGCGGTGTTGTATTCGTAAGCAAAAATGCAAAATGCACACTCAAAGGCATCAAGGTAGAGGGCAGTGCCTCTCTTGAGGGCGGTGTAGTCCGCAGTGAAGGCAATCTCACAGTGGAAAACTGCACGTTCAACAACTGCGGTGCTACAGGTAACGGCGGTGTTATTGCAAACTTCGGTTCTGCAAAAATCAGTCATACAAAGTTCACCAACAACAAGGCGGGCGAAAAGGGCGGCGTTATCTACAATTCAGGCGATTGTGAGATCGATAACTGCACATTCGCCAAAAATCAGGCAGCTGACGGCGGTGCAATCTACAACCAGACAAACAGCACAATCAAGGCAACATTTGTTGAGATGAGCGAAAACCAAACTACCAAGAACGGCGGCGGTGCTGTGACAAACCACGGCAAACTCACAATGGAAGCCTACTTTAAGCTCAATAATAACACGGCATCAGGTAACGGCGGTGCCATTTGGACAAACGGTGACGCTTATCTCGCAAACGGCACTATAGAAGCCAACAAAGCCAATTCAGACGGCGGTGCTGTCACAGTAGCAGGCGGTTCTCTTGAAATCCATGACTTGTATATAGCCAATAACCAGGCTGACGGTCACGGCGGTGCCATCAGAAATAAATCCGAAAGTGCAACCGTAAAGGTTTATGACACCAACTTTGCGAACAACACGGCAAACGGTGACGGCGGTGCCGCAAGCATCCATGGCAAGAATGAGTTCCATAACTGCAAATTCTATGGCAACACAGCAGGCAATAAGGGCGGTGCCCTCGACATCACAGGCTCATCAAAGACCAATTTCTACGGCTGTAACATCCACAGCAATACAGCCCCCAAAGGCAGTGCCATCCGCTATGCCA
Source organism: uncultured Clostridia bacterium (assembly GCA_946187095.1). Taxonomy (GTDB): domain Bacteria; phylum Bacillota; class Clostridia; order Oscillospirales; family Acutalibacteraceae; genus UBA1213. The sequence continues at coordinate 4,380 of CAMHPW010000136.1, forward strand.
GCGGTGCAAAATACAACTTCTACGATAACACACAGGTTATAGGCACCATATATTGATAAATAGTGATTTCTCTATAAAAAACAGTCTGCCGAAAGACAGGCTGTTTTTGTTTTGCCATCCGCTTTAAAATGCTCTCAGACGCACGTAGAACGCTCTCAGCAGCGTTTAAACGGCTTAGGAGTATAATTTTATACCCCTAAGCCCTATACCCCCTCAAAATCGCCGTATTTTGAGCCTGACACG